>JBILCC010000096.1:0-6292 GCA_044353355.1 Aquirufa sp. | reverse complement strand
CCAGTCCTTAAAGGCCGCATCGCCTAAAAGCTGCTGTGTCGCTAAGATGACTAGGATGGAGACGAAGAAACCGAGCGTGGCGGTCGTTTGGATGTAGGACGTGTACTTCCCGCGTTCGGCGTCTGGTGCATATTCCGCGACGTAAGTCGCGGCGCCCCCATACTCGCCCCCTAAGGCTAATCCTTGAATGATTCTCAATAATAGAAGTATAGCTGGAGCTACTAACCCGATCTTCTCATAACTCGGTATAAACGCAATGGCAAACGTCGACCCACCCATCAGCATCAGCGTCAACAAAAACGTATACTTCCTCCCGATCAAATCCCCCAATCTCCCGAAAAGCACCCCGCCAAAAGGCCTCGCCACAAACCCAGCCCCAAAAGCCGCAAGTGTTGAAATGAACGCGGCTGTTGGATCCTCTTTGGGAAAAAAACTCAACGAAATAATCGCACTCAAACTCCCAAAAATATAGAAGTCATACCACTCAATAACCGTTCCCACACTCGACGCCACTATCACCTGCCACAACTTCTTAATGGGTACTTTATTATTATCGAACTCTTGCATATGGATATCGCATTTTATTCCTAAAAATACGCAAAATATCACTATCTCACTCGTGGTCTTCGAGAATTGTTCTAATTCCTTGCCTAAAACTGATGAAATTAGCCCTGAAGGGTCTATAGACAGTTTATGATAATATGACTTACACTTCATTAAATGGCTTTTTCAGGTGTTGACAAAAACTGTCAATACCTGAAAATGGCTCTCAGTGCCACGAGCTTATTTTATCAAAAGCCACAATCAGCACAATGAAAACAACTCTAGATAATTTTCCGCCATAAATTCACATTATCAGTAAGCTGTTAGGTTAGGGGGATTGGAGGTAATACATTTGGAACACCAAACCACTAATCAATATGTTTAACCACTTCTCTAGATACCTGAAGCTCATCCGTGCCGTTCCGCTGCACGTGATGGCACAGGATCTCGGGATCGACGCTGGGCTTTTGAGCAAATATGAAAACGGCAACCGCATCCCAGACCTCGATCTCGTCATCGTTTTTGCCCATTACCACCAGGTAAACGCACGCGAACTTTGCGTGTATTGGATGCGGGAGCGGATAAAACGATCCTTTGTGGGCTATGAACATTTGGCGGAAGATGCTTTGGCAGACGCAGAAAAAGACCTTCTGTATTTTCTTAAACTTCACAGGGTAAAACAAGAAAGGAAATTCAGCTTCAAAATCATCCTCAAAAACGCCATCACTTACGATCCAGACAAAGTCGTAACCCTTAGACATTTTCAATTCCGCCGCCACGGCGTCTCTAACCACTAAACCACTAAAGACATGTTGAATTTCTTCACCCCTAAAGATCCCCTGCTTTTCTACAATGGCCATATGGGCCCTTACAAATTCACGAAAGTGACCATAACTATCATCGAAAAAAACCAAGAAGTCTACACCGAATCGGTAATTGTGGCCCCTGTATCCAGGAATCAATTGATTTTTGATTCGAAGAAGTTCTTGAATGATTTGAGGAATAGATGAATAATTGTTGCACTATAGTGAAACTTAACTACCTTTGATGTGAGCGAGAATCAGAAATGGCGAAATGTTGTTCATTATAAGAGCTACTTTGGTGACTTCTTTAAAAAACAATCCATACAAATCCAATCTAAAATTATTTGGACCATTGATGTAATTGAAGATCTTCAATATGTTCCTCAAATATATCTAACACATATAGCCAATACAAAAGGGTTATATGAAATTCGAGTGCTAGTTGGAAACGACATCATTCGAATATTTTGCTTTTTCGAGACAGGGAAACTGGTTATTTTAATCAATGGATTTCAGAAAAAGACTCAAAAAACACCCAAAAGAGAGATTGAATTTGCTCTTAAACTTAAAGCTGAATATGAAAATGAAAAATTTAACAACTCACGAGGAATTTAAAGATGCCCACTTTGGAAAAGTAGGGACTAAGAAAAGAGATGAATATGAAGCTGGATATCAAATCTTCAAGGCAGGTGTATTGATCCAAGTTAAGCGCTTAGAATTAGGTATGACTCAGGCAGAACTTGCAGAAAAAGTGGGGACAACTAAGTCCTATATTTCTAAAATTGAGAATAACCTCAAGGAGGCGCGTATTTCTACACTGCAAAAGATTGTGGAATTAGGTTTTGGAGGACGATTAGAAGTCTCCGTTATACTCTAATATTGACAAAATCTGTCAATAACTGAAAAGCCCTCTCAGTACCACGAGACTTATAATAGCAAAAAGTGCCCTAGCGAGTAAATAAGCCTACAAATGAAGTTGACAGCGACACAAGAAAGCTAAAAATCAACGGTGCAATAAACCCCGTTACCGCAAATCCTGGCACATAGGCAGCCACTAAATAGACTAGGCCTACCGAGATCACGAGAGAAAACAACCCTAAAGTCATAAACGTAATAGGGAAGCTGATGATCTTCAAGACGGGTTTAACGAAAGAATTCACAAAGCCCATCGCTAATGCGACTAAAAGTGCAGTCGTGAAACCATCCACAGTTATTCCTTTTAAATAGCGCGGGATTACTAATACGACCCCAGCGATAATGATGTAACGAATGATGAATCCGATCATAGGAAAGATTATTTAGCAGCGTGACGTGATTGAAGAACGGCGATGATTTCGCTTAAATCAATTCCGCGGTCCTCTAATAAGACTAATAAGTGGAAAATAAGGTCAGCCGCCTCGCCTTTGAAAAGGTCATCGTTTTGCATTAAAGCTTCGATAACGAGTTCGACGGCTTCTTCGCCTACTTTTTGGGCAACCTTGTGGGTGCCTAATTGGAATAATGAAGCGGTATAGGATGAAGACGCAGGTGCTGTTTTGCGGCTGCGGATGACGTGTTTTAAATGATCTAACCAGGCTGCGTTGTCTGCATTTGACTCATCGAAACAGGTGTCTGCGCCTGTGTGGCAAGTGGGGCCGGCAGGTTTGGCCTGAATTAAAATGGTGTCTGCGTCACAATCAATTGAAAGGCTGACCACGTCTAAGAAGTTGCCTGATTCTTCGCCTTTAGTCCAAAGACGGTTCTTCGAGCGGCTGAAAAAGGTTACGCGCTGGTCCGAAACGGTCTTTGCGTAGGCTTCCTCATTCATATAGCCTAACATCAAAACGGTACGGGTGCTGGCATCTTGGATGATGGCGGGCACGAGGCCTTTGGAAAAATCGGGTTGCTTGGACATATTTCTATTAAATGCGCATCGGGATGCCTTGGGTTGCAAGGTAATTCTTCAATGCCAAAATTTCAATTTCTTTAAAGTGAAATATACTCGCGGCGAGGCCTGCGTCTGCTTTGCCGGTCGTGAATACTTCCGTAAAATGTTCCATGGTTCCCGCTCCTCCAGAGGCAATAATGGGAATGGAGGCTGCTAAGGATACTTTGGCGGTTAAATCACAGGCGAAGCCTGCTTTCGTTCCATCCGCGTCCATCGAGGTTAATAAGATTTCGCCAGCACCGCGATTTTCGACTTCGCGGGCCCATTCGAGGGTTTTTAGTTCTGTTATGCGACGGCCGCCGTGGGTGTGGACGAAGTCCAGGCCCGCGGCGGGTTCAAAGCGTGTGTCGATCGCGACAATGATGCATTGGGAGCCAAAAGCCAAAGCCAGCTCATCCACTAGCTCTGGCCGGCGCACCGCAGACGAGTTGATGGACACTTTATCCGCGCCGGCGTTCAGCAACGCCGATACGTCAGCAATGGACGAAATTCCGCCGCCCACGGTAAAGGGAATATTCACGTGCCGCGCGACTTCGCGAACTAAATTCACTAAAGTCTTCCGGTCATCGACCGTCGCCGTAATATCTAAAAAAACAAGTTCATCCGCCCCCTGCTGCGCATAAAGTGCACCCAGCTCCACCGGATCGCCGGCATCGCGCAGGTCCACAAAGTTCGTCCCTTTCACGGTCCGCCCTTCTTTAATGTCCAGACAAGGTATGATACGCTTTGTTAACATATTTCTTATACGATTTGGGCTGAAAATTTGGCCAAATCCGCTAAACTAATCCGACCCTCATAAAACGCTTTCCCCACAATCACCCCAAACAAATTCATCTCCCGCAAGCGCACTAAATCCTCCATACAAGCCACTCCACCGCTCGCTATCACACTAAGCGACGGGCTCGAAGCCTGAATTTTTTCATATAAATCGAAGCTGGGGCCTTGTAACAAACCGTCTTTGGCGACATCCGTTGAAATCACATACTTCGCGCCTTTCGAGGTATAATCCTGCAAGAAGTCAAAAATCGAAATGTTCGAATTTTCCTGCCAGCCCGAAACCGCAATCATCTCATCCTGCGCATCCGCCCCCAAAATAATCTTCTCCGACCCATACTTCTGCAACCATTCGCAGACCAGCGCAGGATTACGCACGGCAATACTGCCGGCGGTAATCTGCGCAGCGCCCGCAGAAAAAGCCGTATCAATCATTTCGTCAGACTGAACCCCGCCGCCAAAATCAATATGTAGCGACGTATTCGACGCAATTCGTTCCAAAACCGCCGCATTCACAATCTTCTTCGCTTTCGCCCCATCCAAATCAACTAAGTGCAAACGCTGAATTCCGGCCCCTTCAAAGGCTTTGGCGATCTCCAAAGGGTCTTCTGAGTAGACCGTTTTTTGGCCATAATCCCCCTGAGTCAATCGCACGCATTGCCCATTTATCAGATCAATCGCCGGAATTAGTTGAAACATATTAGAGTGCTAAGAAATTTTTCAAAATCTGTTCGCCAGCCTTTCCGCTGATCTCCGCGTGAAACTGCGCGGCATAAAAATTATCCTTGTGTAACATCGCCGAAAACGGCTGCTCATACTCACAAACCGCTGTGGTATACTCATTTACGGGCGCATAAAAAGAGTGAACGAAATACACGAACTCTTCTTTTTGAAGTTTGTGCATCAAGGGATTATCGCCTTTTGCCGTGATCGAATTCCACCCTACGTGTGGAATTTTCAAGTCTTTACTGATGAACTTCTTCACCTCCACATCAAACACTCCGATGCAATCTGTGTTTCCCTCTTCCGAGTGCTTGCACAACAATTGCATTCCGATACAAGTCGCCAAAACCGGCTGCTTCAACCCCTTTATCACATCGTCAAGGCCCTTTTCTTTCAAATAAGCCATCGCCGTACTCGCCTCACCCACCCCTGGAAAAATCACTTTATCGGCTTTTTTAATCTGCTCGTGGTCATCTGTCAATTGGTATTTTTGCCCAATACGATCCAGCGCGTACATCACCGACGCCACATTCCCCGCATTGTATTTTATGATCGCAATTTCCATAAGCGTACAAAGGTATTAACTTTGGGGGATAATTGCCCCCTTTGCGGGGCCCTTTTATGAACAAAAAACTCGTTTACGAAACGCTCTACCTCGTTTGGATGGGCCTATTGCCCTTGCTGGCGTCTGGCTTTTTGGGCTACTACGCGCTGGCGAATCCTTCGTTTTTTACGACGTTTTCTTTGCTGGGGTCGCTGGTTTTTTGGATTTGCGCCGCTTTGATTATGGGCCTGGCCCTCTGTCCCACAACATTTTTTGCCTTGTTTACGGGCTATGTTTATGGCTTTTCGGGGCTATTGCCGTTGATTTTGGCTTACTCGGCGGCTTCGGCTTTGGGTTATTTTCTGGCCAAAAAGTTCGGCGCGACAGCTTTGCTGTCGCGCGTTCCTTCAACTTTCCTAACGAACGTGCGGTCATCCTCCTTATCCTGGGTGTTCCTCGCTCGGCTTTCTCCTATTTTCCCTTTCGCCATCACAAACGCGATTATGGCTTTTGTGGGCGTTCCCTTCCGCGCCTTTATTACGGCTGGAACTTTGGGAATGTTACCAAGAACGTTCTTAGCCGTTTTTACCGGGATCTCTGCTTCATCTTGGGCTTTATTATTTGCCCGGCCCGAATTAGTACGCTGGCAAGATGTGGTTTCTGTGCTGCTATTGATCGTTTCCGCTGTAGGGATGTATCTTTTAGGGCGCCGTTCTTTGCGATAAATGTGTTTCTGGGCTTTAATGGCACTATTGTGATGAAATAAGCTCGAGCCACTCAGGCGGCTTTTCAGGTATTGACAGAAAGTGTCAAAAGGCGAAAAGTCCTCTCATTGCCTCGAACTTATTTTCACCTTTTCCCCTTTGGAACGATTATCAGTTTATTAAAGGGTAATATCCAAAAAATGGGTTACATTTATCCATGCAACCACTAAACATCAAACTATACGATTTAGCTCGTGCTAAATTGCACCTGAAA
>JBILCC010000083.1:0-7176 GCA_044353355.1 Aquirufa sp. | reverse complement strand
CCATTAGACCCCTCTAAGATGGACTCAGGAGAGGCTAGTGAGATGGTTACTTTTTGGAAATCGCTATTCAGCTTTCTAGTCTTTTTAAATGACATTTTCTATGTATTTTATTGGAAAATGAACTCTTTTAATAGGGCCAAAGCCCAATGGTTTACTCAAGGGTGATTTCAAGGGCTAAACCTCTCAATTCGTGAATCAATACGTTGAATGATTCTGGAATGTTAGGCTTAGGCATGTTTTCACCTTTTACAATAGCTTCGTAAGCTTTTGCGCGACCGATGACATCATCAGACTTCACAGTTAAGATCTCTTGCAAGATATTCGCTGCACCGAAGGCCTCTAATGCCCAAACCTCCATCTCACCAAAACGCTGACCACCAAACTGAGCTTTACCACCCAATGGTTGTTGTGTAATTAATGAGTAAGGTCCGATCGAACGTGCGTGCATCTTATCATCCACTAAGTGACCCAGTTTCAACATATAGATGATACCTACAGTCACCGGTTGATCAAATTTATCACCCGTTAAACCATTGTATAAATACGTACGACCCCAGTCTGGTAAACCAGCTAATGTTAATTCAGCTGCTACCTCTGCTTCAGTCCCACCGTCGAAAATAGGCGTCGCATAACGCTTACCTAATTTTTGTCCAGCCCAACCTAATACGGTCTCGTAAATTTGTCCTAAGTTCATACGAGATGGTACCCCTAGTGGATTCAATACGATATCTACTGGTGTTCCATCTTCTAAGAATGGCATATCTTCTTCACGAACGATACGAGCAACAATACCCTTATTACCGTGACGACCCGCCATCTTATCACCCACTTTTAACTTACGCTTCTTAGCTACATATACCTTCGCTAATTTCACGATACCTGCAGGCAATTCATCACCTACCTCTAACACGAAACGCTCACGCTTAAAGTTTCCAGCGATTTCGTTACGACGAACGTGGAAGCTCTTAATTAACGCTAAGAAAGTCGCGTTAGTCGCTGCATCTGCAGTAGCATCTTCTACGATCAAATCTGAAAGTAAATTCGCTTCTTCAGGAACTGCATACGTTGACTCATCGCGGTATAAGTTTTTATCTGGGAATAATAATTCTTCGATGTTCTTCGCTGTGAATTTAACCCCTTTCTCTACGATCACTGTACCAAACTTGTGACGGATACCACCACACGTTTTTCCAGCTAATAAAGCAACGGTCTTTTCGATCATGATCTTACGAACCTCTAAAAGGTCTTTACCGTATTGCTTCATAACCAACTTCAATTCAGCCTTCGACTTATCACGTTGATCCTTATCCTTTTTAGGACGAGCGAACAATTTCGTGTCGATAACCACACCTTTTAACGATGGTGGCGCTTTCTTCGAAGCATCTTTCACGTCACCTGCTTTGTCACCAAAGATGGCACGTAATAATTTCTCTTCTGGAGTTGGATCAGACTCTCCTTTTGGTGTAATCTTACCAATTAAGATATCTCCTTCTTTCACCTCAGAACCTACGCGAACAACACCGTTCTCGTCTAGGTTACGAACTGTTTCTTCAGAAACGTTCGGGATTTCAGAAGTTAATTCCTCCTCACCACGTTTCGTATCACGTACCTCTAATTCGAATTCCTCAATGTGGATCGAAGTAAAGATATCGTCACGAACCACTTTTTCAGACATCACGATCGCATCCTCAAAGTTGTAACCTTGCCATGGCATGAACGCCACTTTCATGTTACGACCTAAAGCTAGCTCACCTGCTTGAGTTGCATAACCCTCGCAAAGTGCTTGACCTTTCACCACTTTTTGTCCTTTGAAGACAATCGGCTTTAAGTTGATCGTTGTATCCTGGTTCGTTCTACGGAACTTGATTAATTTGTATTCTTTTGTAGAACCGTGGAAGCTTACTAATTTTTGCTCCTCCGTTTGATCGTAGTTTACTACAATGCGTAAAGCATCAACGTATTCGATCACACCACTTCCTTCAGCAACTACTAAAGTACGTGAGTCAATCGCAACGCGGTGTTCTAAACCTGTACCTACGATAGGTGCTTCTGGGCGTAACAATGGCACCGCTTGGCGCTGCATGTTCGATCCCATCAAGGCACGGTTCGCATCATCATGCTCTAAGAAAGGAATCATAGAAGCCGCAACCGAAACAATTTGGTTAGGCGCTACGTCCATATATTGTGCATCCGCTGGATTAACTAATGGGAAGTCACCTTCGAAACGTGCTTTCACACGGTCAGATAAGAATTTACCCGTTTTGTCAATCTGTGCATTTGCTTGAACGATGTTCTTGCCATCTTCTTCTTCAGCCGTTAAATACGAAACAGTTGTAGACGTATCTACTTTTCCTGATTCGATTAGACGGTAAGGAGTTTCGATGAAGCCCATTCCGTTTACTTTCGCGTGAACGCAAAGAGAAGAAATCAAACCGATGTTTGGTCCCTCTGGCGTTTCAATCGTACAAAGACGACCGTAGTGCGTGTAGTGAACGTCACGAACCTCGAAACCAGCTCTTTCACGAGAAAGACCGCCTGGCCCTAGGGCAGACATACGACGCTTGTGCGTGATTTCAGCTAATGGATTCGTTTGATCCATAAATTGAGATAGCTGATTAGTTCCAAAGAACGAGTTAATCACAGACGATAACGTACGTGCATTAATCAAGTCAACTGGCTTAAAGTCCTCGTTATCACGAACGTTCATACGTTCTTTGATCGTACGAGCCATACGTGCAAGACCTACACCGAATTGAGCATATAATTGCTCACCCACGGTACGTACACGACGGTTAGACAAGTGGTCAATATCATCGACAACCGCGCGAGAGTTGATCAAACCGATCAAGTACTTCACGATAGAGATGATATCTTCTTTTGTCAATACCTTAATATCCATTGGGATATCATGGCCTAATTTTTTATTGATACGGTAACGACCTACTTCGCCTAAATCATAACGCTTGTCTGAGAAGAACAAGTTTTGGATGATATCACGTGCCGTTTGCTCATCTGGAGCATCCGTGTTACGTAATTGCTTGTAGATAACTTCTACCGCCTCTTTCTCCGAGTTCGAAGTATCTTTTTGTAATGTATTGTAGATGATGTTGTAATCAGTAACATTCGCATCGTCTTTGTGCAAGATGATGGTGCTAGAACCTGATTCCAAAATCGTCTCGATCTCGTTCTCTGTAATAACCGTATCACGCTCGATCAAGATTTCGTTACGGTCGATAGAAACTACCTCACCTGTATCTTCATCTACGAAGTCTTCCTGCCACGTTTTCAAAACTCTCGCAGCTAAACGACGTCCTACCGTTGACTTCAAAGTCTTCTTGTCTACCTTTAATTCTTCAGCTAGGCCAAATAAATCAAGGATATCCTTGTCATTACCATAACCAATCGCACGAAGCAATACAGTCACTGGGAATTTCTTTTTACGGTCGATGTACGCATACATCACATTGTTAACGTCCGTTGCAAATTCAATCCAAGAACCCTTGAATGGAATGATACGAGCCGAATACAATTTAGTTCCATTTGTATGCTTCGATTGCGCGAAGAATACACCTGGCGAACGGTGCAACTGAGAAACGATGACACGCTCAGCTCCGTTGATCACGAATGATCCACGTTCTGTCATGTACGGAATGTTTCCTAAGAATACTTCCTGTTCGATGGTTTGGAAATCCTCGTTGTCTGTATCATTACAGATCAAGCGTAATTTCGCTTTTAAAGGTACTGAATACGTCAAACCGCGGTCGATACACTCGTCTACCGAATATTTCGGCGGATCTACAGAGTAGTCAACGAACGATAAAACGAAGTTTTCCCGCGAATCCGCGATAGGAAAATTCTCAGCAAACACTTTAAATAAACCTTCGTCAGTACGATTCTCAGCAGCTGTTTCTAGCTGGAAAAAATCCTGAAAGGATTTGATTTGGATATCCAGAAAATCTGGATAATCGATCACAGACTGCGTTTTTGCAAAGCTGTGTCTTCCGGTGGCAGTGATGTTACTCAAGGCTTTATACGTTTTAAATTAAATGAAAAATGGCCCTCTGGGCACAATTTAAAGCTGAAATGCCTCGTAGATGAAAAAATGATCCCCCTTTGCGCTTCCCCTACGATAAAGGAATTGTGTTTCAGAAATCATTTCTTTTTGGATAGGCCCGAAGGCTTGTACCCTAAAATAGCCTGCAAAGGTACTGATAATTTTCTGAGATACAAGGGGGTTGTGGAATTTTTGTTTGAGATTGCTCATAAGTAAAGAATAAAGCATAGAGCACAAAGAATAAAGTTGGAATCGCCACAGGCGATGCCTTTATGAGTTGATGTGGTCTACTTTTCTATAACAACGAAAATGGGGCTTCAGCCTCATTTTTAACCAACTTTATTCTTTGTGCTTTATTCTTTATGCTTTAAAATCATCCACTAATGAAAAATAAGATCCATTATTACCTACGCTTCGTCCTCGCCTACACCCACGATGAGATCAAAGGGATTATTGTGCTTTTTAGTATGATGGGGATTTATGTGCTCTATTATATAGGAAGCGAGTACTATAAGAAGGAGCAGGAAAGACTTGAATTTAATCCTGTGGTTTGGGAGACGAATTATAAGAAGATAAGTCCGAAGTCGTTCGCTTCGCGAAAGTCCAGAGGGAATGAGTCCGGAGTCCGAAGGAAAGGCTGGGTTGACTATGGAAGCTATAAGTCCGGAAAGTCCGGAGTCCGGAGGAGGCAGGCAGCCATCGACATCAATACAGCGGATTCAACGGCATGGGTGGCGTTGAATGGGATTGGGCCGGGGTTTGCGAAAAGAATCATTACCTACAGAGAGAAGTTGGGAGGGTTTTATCAGGTAGATCAATTGAAGGAGGTGTATGGCTTGGACTCGGTTTGGGTAAATGAAAATAAAGGTATTTTAAAGGTGGGTTCGGGGGTGTATCGATTTTTGAAGATTAATCAGGTAGAATGGAAGGATTTTAGGCATCCGTATTTGCCTTATGGTCAGTCGAAGGTGGTTTTGGCCTACAGAAAACAACATGGGCCGTTGAAGGATTTCGAAACTTTGCAGCAAATTCAATTGTTAGAACACTTAGCGTGGAAAAAATTGAAACCCTACCTCAGCTTTGCTGCGCCTTGATAATAAGTAGAAAACCCGTAATTTAGCATCCTAATTTATTACACATCAACGAAACAATATGTCCTCAGGAGTTTTTCAAGTGCCTACACCTGTGAATGAGCCTATTTTACAATATGGTGCAAATTCAGCGGAGAGATCTAAATTAAAGCAAGCCCTTTCGGATTTGCGGAATCAACAAATTGACGTGCAGATGCGCATCGCAGGTCGTTCTGTGAAGGGTGCCAAAAAAGTCGCGATGACTTGCCCGCACGATCACCAGCACGTGTTAGGTCACTATTATGAAGGAGGAAAAGCGGAAGTGGCGCAGGCGATTGACGCGGCTCTAGCGGCTAGATCTGCTTGGGCATCGATGCCTTGGGAGGATCGAGCGGCGATCTTTTTGAAAGCGGCAGATCTTTCGGCGACCAAATATAGAATGCAATTAAATGCGCGCACGATGTTAGGTCAATCGAAGAATGCCTACCAGGCGGAAATCGATGCGGCTTGTGAGTGGATTGATTTCTTACGTTTTAACGTGCACTACGCACAACAGATTTATAGCGAACAACCGATTTCGTCGCCTGGCGTTTGGAATCGCTTGGAATACCGTCCTTTAGAGGGCTTCGTTTACGCCTTGACTCCATTTAACTTCACGGCAATCGCGGGTAATTTACCGGCGGCACCAGCTTTGATGGGGAATACAGTCGTTTGGAAGCCATCGCCTACGCAGGTGTATTCGGCGGGATTATTGATGGAGATTCTAGAGGAGGCAGGCTTGCCGGCTGGCGTGATCAACTTAGTGTTAGCGGATGGCCCGGAAGCGGGGGAGGTTGTTTTCTCTCACCGGGATTTTGCGGGGATTCACTTTACGGGATCGACAGGCGTGTTCCAGACGATTTGGAAGAATATAGGCCAAAACATCGCCAACTACAAGTCTTATCCTCGTATCGTAGGAGAAACTGGCGGCAAGGACTTCGTCGTTGCTCATTCCTCGGCAGATGCGAAAGCTTTAACCACTGGATTAATCCGTGGCGCCTTCGAATACCAAGGCCAAAAATGCTCCGCAGCTTCCCGCGCCTACATTCCAGCTTCTTTATGGCCAGCCGTAGAAACTCAATTGAAGGCTGATTTAGCAGCGATAAAAATGGGCGGCACAGAAGATTTTGAAAACTTCGTGAACGCGGTCATTGACGCAAAAGCCTTCGCCAAAATCACCTCCTATATAAGTGAAGCGAAAAAGTCTCCAGAAGTTACCGTCATTTCAGGCGGAAACTTCGATGATTCGAAAGGCTATTTTGTAGAGCCTACGGTTTTATTAACGACGAATCCAACGTATCGCTCGATGGTGGAGGAGATCTTTGGCCCGGTATTAACTATCTACGTATATAATGATGCAGATTGGAAAGAAACTTTAGCCTTAGTAGACTCGACTTCTGCGTATGCCTTAACGGGTGCGATTTTCGCGCAAGACAAATACGCGATGCTGGAAGCGATGAAAGTGCTAGAAAACGCGGCCGGTAATTTATACTTAAATGATAAGTGTACGGGTGCCGTGGTGGGCCAGCAGCCTTTTGGCGGTGCGCGTGCTTCTGGAACGAATGATAAAGCGGGTTCTTATTTGAATTTATTGCGTTGGGTTTCGCCGCGTACGGTGAAGGAAGTCTTCGTTTCGCCTACGGATTTCCGCTACCCATTCTTAGAAAAGTAATAATCCTTTTATTGCCAAAAAAAGGCCAAATCCTCGCAGAATTAATTTTTGCGAGGATTTTTTATTTTTTATTTGAATTTTTTCTCTTTGATTTTCAGTGTTTTAGCACATTCTCATTAAAAAGTTTCAAGCCCAGACTTGCGTTTAAAAAAATAATCCTACATCTTTGCACTCCCAATCGCTAGGAACATACGGTTTCTAGGGCAAGACTGAGATTAAATCGGGTGATTAAATTCACGCCAAGGCGGGTTGCTTTGGAAGGTTTATATCGAGGTACAAGAGTTCTTTGACGTGTTGATAGAAATAAAGAAGAGATACTGTGTTTAAATCACAGTGTCGAA
>JBILCC010000022.1:0-21485 GCA_044353355.1 Aquirufa sp. | reverse complement strand
GAAAAATCGTAAAAACACAACAGCACGTATTGAGTTGAAAAAATACAACCCTGTTTTGAAAAAAGTTACTTTACATAAAGAAATTAAATAGGTTGACCCATGGCTAAGAAAGTAGTTGCAACTCTGAAGAAAGAAGGTGGCGTTAAGTACGCTAAGATCATTAAGGCGGTTAAGAATCCTACAACAGGAGCTTATACCTTCAAAGAAGAAATCATCCTTCAAGATGAAGTTAACGCTGCGTTGAAAAACTAATTTTTCAATACCCGTTCACCTATCTTAAAAAATTGAAGTCCCTTCTTGAAGGGACTTTTTTTATTTTGCTTACCTTCGTACCGTATTTAAAACTATCCCATGGGATTATTCGATTTTTTAAAAAAGAAACCAGAACCACAGCAGCAAGAAGAGATTCAAGCATTAGAGCAAGGTTTAGAGAAAACGTCCACTGGATTATTCTCCAAAATCGGCCGTGCGGTGGTGGGAAAATCGAAAGTAGATGAGGAGGTTTTAGACGAATTAGAAGAGATTTTATTGACTTCTGATGTGGGTGTTGCTACCACATTGAAGATTATTGAGCGTATTGAGCGTCGCGTAGAACGAGACAAATACGTATCCACAGAAGAATTAGACAAGGTATTACGCGAAGAAGTGGCAGCCCTTTTAGAGGAAAACCAATCGTCTTCTTTAGAGAATGCCTTTGCTGAACCGAAGCAAAAACCCTATGTCATCATGGTGGTAGGTGTTAATGGAGTGGGTAAAACCACGACCATCGGTAAATTAGCTTCCCAATTTCATCAAAATGGATTGAAGGTCGTATTAGGCGCAGCGGATACCTTCCGTGCAGCGGCAGTGGACCAGTTAAAATTGTGGGGAGAACGCGTAGGTATTCCGGTAATTGATCATGGTATGAATACAGATCCGGCAGCTGTGGCTTTTGATGCCGTAAAACAGGCAGTGGAGATGAATGCAGACATAGTGATCATCGATACAGCAGGACGTTTACACACTAAAGTCAACTTGATGACCGAATTAGGTAAAATCAAACGCGTGATTCAAAAATTCATCCCAGAAGCACCACACGAAGTAATGCTAGTTTTGGACGGTTCAACAGGTCAAAACGCCTTCATTCAAGCCCAAGAGTTTACGAAAGTAACGGAGATTACCTCTTTAGCGATTACAAAGCTAGATGGTACAGCCAAAGGTGGGGTGGTAATCGGTATTTCAGATCAATTCAAAATTCCGGTCAAATACATTGGAGTGGGAGAAAAAATCTCCGATCTCCAAGTATTCAACAAGACCACTTTCGTGGATTCGCTTTTCGCGAAGAAATAATTATTTAGCCTTTTCTTTAGCCCAGGTATCTTTCAAGGTAACCGTTCGGTTAAATACGAGCTTATCTGGTGTCGAATCTTGATCTAAGCTATAATATCCCTTGCGGATAAACTGTAAAGCTTGACCCTCTTTCGCTGCCTTCAATCCTGGCTCCACATATACTTTAGGTACAATTTGAAGCGATTCTGGATTAATAAATTTCAAGAAATCATCGCCTAACTCAGACGCATCTTCCACAATTAATAAGCGATCGAAGTTACGAACCTCCGCCTCAACCGCGTGGGCCACCGAAACCCAGTGAATCGTTCCTTTCACAGAAATACCGCTCGTATCTTGTCCTGACTTGCTTTCAGGAATATATTCCGCATGCACCTCCGTCACATTACCAGCCGCATCCGTCTTGAAATCGGTACACGTGACAATATAAGCCCCTTTCAGACGCACCTGCAATCCTACACCTAAACGGAAGAATTTCTTAGGCGGATCGATCATGAAATCATCGCGCTCGATATACAATTCGTTCGAGAATGGTACAGAACGCTTCGTGATTACCTCCGCTTCTGGATTATTTTCAATCTGTAAATCTTCCTTTTTATCCGCTGGATAATTCGTGATTACTAATTTAATCGGATCTAAGACCGCCATGACGCGATCCGCTGATTTATTCAAATCTTCGCGAATACAGAATTCCAATAAGCTTAAGTCGATCAAATTATCGCGCTTCGCTACCCCGATACGATCACAGAAGTTGCGAATAGATGCGGGTGTGAAACCTCGTCTGCGTAAACCTGAAATCGTAGGCATACGGGGATCGTCCCAGCCACTGACTACTTTTTCATTCACTAATTGTAATAATTTACGCTTGCTCATCACCGTGTGAGACAAGTTCAAACGCGCGAATTCATATTGATGGGAAGGAAAAATTCCCAATTTATCTAAGAACCAATCGTATAGTGGACGATGAACGTCGAATTCTAATGTACAAATCGAATGAGTGATTTCTTCGATGGAATCACTTTGACCGTGGGCAAAATCATACATCGGGTAGATACACCATTTATCGCCTGAACGGTGGTGTTTCACATGACGAATGCGGTACATCAGCGGGTCACGCATGTGCATGTTTGGATGCGCCATATCAATTTTTGCCCGCAAAACTTTGTCCCCGTCTTCGTATTTACCAGCCTTCATGTCACGGAATAAAGCCAAATTCTCCTCCACACTTCGGTTTCTAAAGGGACTATTCTGTCCAGGAGTGGTAGGAGTTCCCTTTTGAGCTGCAATTTCTGCCGCTGATGAATCATCTACATAAGCGAAGGAAAGGGAAATTAATTTCTCTGCGAATTGGTATAAATCTTCAAAATAGTCTGAGGTATATAATTCGCTTGCCCAGGTAAATCCTAACCACGAAACATCCTTCTTAATCGACTCAACATATTCTGTCTCCTCCGTTACCGGATTTGTGTCATCAAAACGTAAATTCGTCCCTCCGCCGAAACGCTGCGCTAACCCAAAATTCAAGCAAATACTCTTCGCGTGACCGATGTGCAAGTAGCCATTCGGCTCAGGTGGGAAACGTGTCAAAATACCTTGTGGATACTTCCCAGACGCGATGCCTTCTTGAACGATTTCTTCTAAGAAATTAAGAGATTTGGGTTTTAATTCTTCCATGTATAATTCCGTCTCGACGAATAAATTTGAGCTGTAAGGTTCAAAAATAAACATTATTTGCCAAAATCCGTAATTTGCAGACCGATATACCTATGAGAAAACACATCCTACTCTTCGCCCTCCTATTTTTAGTTGCATTCCAAAGCTTTAGCCAATGGAATCCCCTCTCCCTTGATACGAAAGCCTCGTTTCGAGCCATTCGTTCACAGGGCTCCCACATCTGGATAGGCGGAACGCGAGGCACCATCATACACTCGAGCGATGGAGGTGAACACTTCACCGTTTCGCAGGTTCCGGGAGCAGATTCTTTAGACTTCCGAGATCTGGCGATACTCGACGATAAAACCGTTTTGCTAATGAGCGCAGGCCCGGCAGAGAATGGAGCAGCTAAAATATTTCGAACGACGAATGGCGGAATGAGCTGGGAATTAGCCTTTCAAATCAAGGAGAAGGGCTATTTCTTTGATGCCATTCTTTGGGAGGGCAACCAAGGATTGGTTTTGTCCGACCCTTCGGGTCCATTCTATGGCTTGATTCGCATACGCGATAAAGGACGCAATTACGAAGTATTGACCCCAACAAACCATCCACCTTTACAAAAAGGAGAAGCCGCATTCGCAGCCAGTGGCTCTAGTTTACAAAAAACAAAAAAGGGCTATTACATCGTGACCGGAGGCGGCGAAAAGGCTCGGGTCTTATACGGCAAGGATGCGCAACATTGGGAAAGCATTTTTGCAGAAATTCCAGGTGGCGAAGGTACCGGATTTTTTAGTCTAGGCGTTCGCAGTCCGAAGAACTTATGGATTGCCGGAGGTAATTATGCACGAATTAAAGAGGGGCCAGTTCCTGTCTCAGAAAGCATGGATGGGGGTACTTCATGGTCGCCAATAGCTGGAGCTCCAGCTTATTATGTCGAGAAAATTTTGTGGGCCGCTCCCTATTGGATTATATCGGGGCCAGCTGAAAGCTCGGCTTTTGACCCATCCACCAAGCGTTGGATTAGCTTAGGCAATAGTCCCTACCACAACATATGTCAGGTGGGAGATCGGATTTATGGTGTAGGTGGAAGAGGCCAAATCGGTTTCATCAGCCTCTCCCAAATACAGCAACTATTTCTTTCTAAAGAATAAAGAAATAGGCGTACCTTCTAAATTAAAGGCTTTACGCATCTGATTCTCTAGGTAACGCTCGTAACTTTCCTTAATGTACTGCGGTAAATTGCAGAAGAAAATGAAAGTTGGATACGGGGTCGAAACCTGTGTACAGTATTTAATCTTAATATATTTACCTTTCCAAGCGGGTGGCGGATAACTTGCGATTACCTCCAGCATCACATCGTTTAATTTCGATGTAGAAATCTTCTGTGTACGGTTTTCATAGACCTTTAGCATTAACTCCAAAGCTTGGAAGATACGCTTCTTCTCCATGACCGAAGTAAAGATCACTGGCATATAATTCAAAGGTGCCATACGCTCCTTGATTGCTTTCTCTAATTGTATCGCAGTGTTCGTGTCTTTCGCCACTAAATCCCACTTATTAATCATCAAAACAATCCCTTTCTTCGCCTTGTCCGCCATGCTGACAATGTTCATATCCTGCGCTTCTAAACCCGTTAATGGATCAATCGTGGTGGCATCAATGATAATAATCGCTACATCGCATTCCTCTAAAGCCTTCATCGAACGCAAGACCGAGTAGTACTCAATGTTATCGTCGATACGCGCTTTGCGGCGAATACCGGCCGTGTCTGTGATAATAAAATCTTTCCCAAACATCGTGTAGTGATTTTGTATCGCATCCCGCGTGGTTCCCGCTTCATCTGTCACAATTGAACGATCTTTTCCTAAGATGGCATTCAAGAAGGATGATTTCCCTACGTTAGGACGTCCTAAGATCGCCACGCGAGGAATACCTAATTCTGGATTTTCGATTCCTTCATCTTTAAAATGAGAAACCATCGCATCGAGCATATCACCCGTACCGCTTCCACTTTCGGCAGCAATCGCAAAAGGATCGCCTAAGCCTAATTCATAAAATTCAGCAGCGGCATAGGCCTTCTCGTGTGTATCGGCTTTATTTGCGATTAAAATAACGGGCTTCTTTGAACGACGTAAAACGTTCGCAAAATCCTTATCTAAATCTGTTAAACCCGTAGAGCAATCTACCACGAACAATAAAACCGCCGATTCTTCAATGGCTAATTCTACTTGTTCCCGTATTGCTCCTTCAAATTTATCTTCAGATCCATGCACGTAACCTCCCGTATCAATCACGGTAAAGAAACGTCCTGTCCATTGACCGTAACCATAATGGCGGTCGCGCGTCACCCCGGACATATTGTCCATGATAGCTTTCTTTTGTTCGATCAAGCGATTGAACAAAGTAGATTTCCCTACATTGGGACGCCCCACAATTGCAATAATATTTGACATTCTATCTTAAATTAATCGAGTGAATACCCGAATGAACGCAGCTTATCTGTCTTTGCACGCCAATCTGGCTCCACTTTGACAAACTGCTCTAAAAATACTTTTTTACCAAAAAACTTCTCTAAATCCTCTCTCGCCTGCATACCCACTTTCTTTATATTTTCCCCTTTATGTCCAATGATAATCGCACGTTGCGACACTCTTTCGACATAAATTTCCGTGGCAATACGTAAAATGGTAGGCTCCTCTTTAAAAGACGTAACCACTACTTCGCACGAATAAGGAATCTCTTTTTTGTAGTTCATGAAAATCTTCTCTCGAACGATTTCGGAGGCAAAGAATTTTTCTGGTTTATCCGTCAGTTCGTCCTTATCAAAAAAGGGCGGATGAACGGGCAAATGCTCCATAAGGTGACTAAAGATTTGGTCCAAATGAACCGATTCTAAAGCTGAAATAGGGATAATCGGACGGCCCGGGAAAATCCCTTGCCAATACGCGACTTTCTCCTCTAATTTCTCTATGGTCACTAAATCAATCTTGTTTAATAAAACAAGAATAGGCGTCTTTGTAAAATCTTTCCAATTGGCCAAAAAGTCCAAATCTTCAAATTCATCAAACACGTCCGTCACATACAACACTACATCCGCATCCTCAATAGAGCTTTTTACGAAAGACATCATGGATTTATGTAATTCGTATTTAGGCAATAAAACCCCAGGCGTGTCTGAATAGACAATCTGGTATTCCGTACCCTTATGTTCTCCATTCAGCATCCCCAAAATACGGTGACGCGTCGTTTGCGCCTTCGAGCTCACAATCGAAAGCCTTTCCCCCACTAATGCATTCATCAATGTACTCTTGCCCACATTGGGTTTTCCAATAATACTAATAAAGCCTGCTTTGTGTTCGGGGGTCATAAAAATGTACATAAATCCTGCCTCAAAAAGGATAGGCAAGAATAATTTATACAAAGATACTTGTTTTTTCCCAAAGAAACGTGCATCTTTGCACTCCCAATTATATCGCGGGGTGGAGCAGTTGGTAGCTCGTTGGGCTCATAACCCAAAGGTCGTCAGTTCGAGTCTGGCCCCCGCTACATTGAAAAGAGGTCTTGTAAAAGACCTCTTTTTTTATGCCCCCAATCATCCCCTAGTTGACCGTTAAATAAATACTAATACCACTAAATAAATCTTATGGCAAACATAATTGCAAATAGAGTAGGTTTGCCTAAGAATCTAACCGAACATGAGAAAAACATTAAAAATCCCTGGAATTGACCAATGCCCCGTAGAAGACATTGTAAGCATCGAAGGTAAGGGGAATTACACTACCATTTTTTTAAAGAATGGCCAAACCATTCTGATGGCTAAGACACTTAAAAAGTTTGAATCTCAATTACGCCTAGGCTCCTTCCTTCGCATCCACAAATCTTATTTGGTGAATAAGGTAAATATAATTGGTCACGACTTACATGAAACAAAGACCGTAAAGACCATCTTGAATCAGTCTTTACCTGTTTCTAGAAGAAAACTAGATTTGGTCCGTGGACAATTAGCTTAATTTAAGCCATAAAAAAAGGGCCTCGATTCATTCGAGGCCCTTTTTTTTATTTTAAGATCAGCTTATTGAGCTTGTGGCGCCATTAAGCTAAAGAATTGATCTAACTTAGGAGTTACAATAATCTCCGTACGGCGATTTTCTTTACGTCCCTTAGCTGTTTTATTAGCTGTAGCTGGCTCGAATTCACCACGTCCACCTGCTGTTAAACGCTCTGGATCTACATTAAACTTCGTTTGCAATACACGAACTACTGAGGTAGCACGCTTAGCTGATAAATCCCAGTTATCTTGGATACAATCTGTTGAGATAGGTACTGAGTCAGTATGTCCTTCTACTAATACATCAAGCTCCTTGTGGTCATTTAACACCTTCGCTACTTTCGCTAATACAGCAACTGCTTTAGAGTTAACCACTGCACTTCCTGATGCAAACATCAAGTTATCAGAGATAGAGATATAGACAACCCCTTTCTTCACCTCAACCGTTACGTCTTCATCATTTACATCAGCTAATGAACGCTTCAAGTTCATCACTAAAGATAAATTCAAAGAATCCTTGCGCTGGATAGATGAGTTCAAATCTTTGATGTATTTCCCTTGTTCGTTCAAGGCATCCAAAGACTTACGAATACTCTCCGCACCCGATTTATTGATTACTGAAAGATCAGATAAACGATCTAATAGATTTGTATTTGTCTTCTTGAAATAGTCTAATTGTTCTTGTAAAGCTTTCAATTGACCATTTTTTGCTTCTAAATCAGTATCTCTTTTTTTCAATTCACCTTGTAGGCTAGCTGTCAAAGATTGACAATCTGATAAATCTGCTTTCGCTTTCGATAAAGCAGAGCTACTTGAAGCTTGCAATTGAGTTAATTGTGATTCCATATCCGCTAATTTCTTCTTTCCTACACAAGAAGTAAATAAGAAAGGCATCATTGCGAATACCAAGAGTAGTTTTTTCATAACGCAGTTTTAAGTTTAATTATCAGGCAAAAATAAGGATCTACTTCAATAAATGTATCCCGAAGTACATTTTTTTTCTAAATTGTTTTTAATATTTCCCCCGCATCCACTTCTAAAACCTGATTTACAGAGGACATTACTTCAAAAAATACCTGTAATTTTTCTGGAGGAACTCGATCATAAATCAACTTGTTGAATGCGATTACTCCCTTTCTAGCTTGATCTCGTTTTTTCTTTCCTATCTCTGTTAAAAATATCTTAACAACACGTTTATCCTCATAATTAGCAGATCTTTCAATCCATTTCTTTTCTTCCAATGTTTTTAACATCCGAGTTAATGATCTTGCCTCTAAGCCTAATGCTGGTGCAATCTTAGTGGCTGGAGTACCATCTTTGTGAATATGAAGGAGAACATACCCAATAGCCATCGTCATGTCAAACTGAGCGGAATAGGTGTTATACATTCGGCTAATGGCGTACCAACCGGTCTTTATGTGAAAATCAATCGTCTCTTCTGCTTTCATAGGAATCCTATTATTTATGCAAACATGGTATGCTAAACATACCTTTGGACAAAAATGAACTAAAAAAAAATAGGATGCAAGCATCCTATTTCCTTAATACATTATAAGCAATCGATTATTGAACTCGATTACCTTTCATTCTTTTTGAATTTACTTTTAATCCACTTAAAGATGACTTCATGATCATCAACCTAACGCGTGGCGTTTTGGTTACCGACTTAGTCAAGCCTTCATATTTCTGGTTGTACACTAGGTATTTATTGCCTTCAAAATTCAAACGTGAAATAGAAGAATTACCTGTTTCGTCTACGAGCTGATAAAAATATTCTCCGCGTTCTCCTAATACCGGTGCAAAAATTAAGCTATTTGATTCTTTAGCTGGATTATCAAAAGAAACATATAGCTTATCTCCATCCTGTTTTAATAAAGCACCTGGTGTCTGCTTTTCTAAACTAACTCGATTAATCGACTTGCCGTTTTTGAATACTAAGGCACCCGCCTTCACATTCGCATCAGACGAACTCATCTCTCTTTCTAAAATCAAACCATTATCATTATAGAACTGAATCTTTTGCAACGGAATGTTACTTTCCTTCACGGTTGCTAAAATAGAACCGGTTAAAAAGGCCTTTTCTGAGCAGGAGCTAAATAAGACCGTTACAAATACTAAAATGGCAAGTTTTTTCATGAGAATGTTAGTTAACGCCTTCGGCTAAAACAAGTACTCGATTATTCAAAACTTCAACAACTCCTCCTTCGATTTGGAAGACCTCTTTATCAGCTGTTAATTCTCCTTTAGCTAAAGTAGAAACGATGGCTGCGTGGTCATTTAAAATTTGGAAGGAACCATTAACGCCAGGCAAAGTCACTACAGATGCTTCTGCAGAGAAAACTTTACGATCCGGTGTAATAATTTCTACAAACATAATTTTCTTATTTAGCAGCCTCAGCTAATAATTTCTCTCCTTTAACTACCGCATCCTCAATAGTACCTACTAAGTTGAAAGCAGCTTCTGGAAGGTGATCGTATCCACCATCGATGATCGCATTGAAACCTTTGATCGTATCGTTGATATCTACTAGAACGCCTTTTAAGCCTGTAAATTGTTCTGCCACGAAGAAAGGTTGTGACAAGAAACGTTGTACACGGCGAGCGCGAGAAACGACTAATTTATCTTCTTCAGATAATTCATCTAGACCTAAGATCGCGATGATATCTTGTAATTCTTTATAACGTTGTAAGATTTCCTTCACACGTTGCGCCGTATCATAGTGAGAATCACCTAATACTTCTGCAGATAAGATACGTGATGATGAATCTAATGGATCCACCGCTGGGTAGATACCTAATTCAGCAATCTTACGAGATAATACCGTAGTTGCATCTAAGTGGGCAAACGTTGTTGCCGGAGCTGGATCCGTTAAGTCATCGGCAGGTACGTAAACCGCTTGTACCGATGTAATTGAACCACGCTTCGTAGAGGTGATACGCTCTTGCATCGCACCCATTTCCGTTGCTAAGGTTGGTTGGTAACCTACCGCAGATGGCATACGACCTAAAAGGGCAGATACCTCAGAACCCGCTTGTGTAAAACGGAAGATGTTATCGATAAAGAATAGGATATCACGACCTTGACCTTCGCCATCGCCATCACGGAAGTGTTCCGCCACGGTTAATCCTGATAAAGCTACACGAGCACGTGCTCCAGGAGGCTCGTTCATTTGACCGAACACTAAAGTTGCTTGAGACTTCGCTAATTCCGTATTATCTACTTTGGATAGATCCCACTCGCCTGCTTCCATCGCGTGCTTAAATTCTTCGCCATACTTAATAACGCCTGATTCAATCATCTCGCGTAATAAGTCGTTACCCTCACGAGTACGCTCACCTACACCTGCGAATACCGAAAGACCTTCGTATGCTTTGGCAATATTATTAATCAACTCCATGATCAATACGGTTTTACCTACACCGGCACCACCGAATAAACCAATTTTACCACCCTTTACGTAAGGGGCTAACAAGTCGATCACTTTAATTCCTGTGAATAAAACCTCAGTTGTAGTCGCTAATTCATCAAATTTAGGCGCAGCACGGTGAATCGGCAATCCTTTGTCAGACTTAGGTTGAGCGATACCATCGATGGCATCCCCTACTACGTTAAACAAACGACCTTTAATTCCCTCACCTGTCGGCATCGTCATAGGCGTACCTTTATCGATTACCTCTTGTCCACGTTGAAGTCCTTCCGTTCCTTCCATCGCAATCGTTCTAACGCGATCTTCTCCTAAGTGCTGTTGCACCTCAAGAACAAGCGTTTGACCATTTGATTTCGTTACTGAAAGAGCATTCAAGATCGCTGGTAAATGTGATCCTTCTCCTTCGAAGCTCACATCGACAACGGGTCCAATTACTTGCGCAACTTTTCCTTTGTTAACTGCGTTTGCCATTTGAATTTTAATTTGTTAGCTAAAAAACTACGATTTTGTATTAGTTCACGAATGCTAATACATTCGGACTGCAAAATTAGCCTCTTAATTCGAATTTACCAAAACAGAAATTAGTATTTTTCAACTATTTTTTGCCAAAATCAGGCAATTTCTTTGAATGAATCGTAGTTTATATGAAATTTAGGAATTCATTTTTGAACCAAAATATGCGCTTGACTCTGCCCTCTTTTTCGAAAAGCATTTTTTATGTGTGCTCTTTGCTGTTAATTGTAGTATTAGGGCTTTGGATATGGGGAGGGTCGGCTATTTTTAGCTGGATCGAAATCTCTGAAATGATGCCTTATGAAAAAGTGGTGGATACACGAGCCGGCCAAAATCTGCACAGCACGGTCTATTTTATTCGCCAAAATTTCCAGATTCAGGCGACTACACTGGATGCGACACCCGAAATCATTGGATTTGCTTTAGCAATTATCGGAGTTTTCATGCTTCTATTCTCTGTTTTGCCAGTGTGGCAAGCTGTTTTAGGTGCTGCAATATGGCTGAGTATTGTTACCGTCTCTTTATCTGATGCATCTATGCCCGCTTTATTTCAGATTATTAGTGGACAAATTTTTAGTCTCAGCCTAGTAGCCCTCGCAAGCCTATCTGTTTTGAGCTCTGGCGCTATACCCTCCCTTTTAATGGGGCTTTCACAAGGTTCAGATAGTGCCCGCTCTAAGAAGAATCGATTGATTTTAGGATTGGTTTGGGGAATTAATCTTTTGATAACTTTTGGCAATCAACGACTTGACTTAGGTATTCGCACAGCCATTCCTGCTTTTATTTGGGTGCTAATCGCTGCCGGAATCCACGTGTATCAAAATAAGGAAAACAAAACTCAGTTAGGAATTAGCCTTCTTGGGCTTTCGGCATTAATTCCACTTTTATGGCATTCAAACACGCCAGGTATTCAGGCGATTGAAAGCTGGAATTTGATTAACCAAGTACTGATGGGCTTGGTTTTCCCTTTGTTTATTATTCGGAATTTTGGTCCACTTCTTTCCCAAAATCTACCCATCCATAAAGTGATTCACAAGGCAGCTTTACTTCCTCTTCATTTAATTCAGATTGGGGTTTTGATTCTCAGTATGGGTGCCGTTTTTGCCTTTAATTCTGGCGCATACCATCTAGGAATGGCAGCAAAAGAAAATTTTGCGGGAGATGTATCAAGTTTAGTAGGTGATTCGCAAATGGCAGAGATTCATTACAAGAACGCCACCTTGCACAGCCGTTTGAATGTTAAAAGTAACTTAAGTCTTGCCGCCCTCGCCCAGCAAGCTGGAGACACGGAGACTTTCGCCTATTATGTGGCTACTAGCCAAAGCATCAATAAAGATCCTGCTCTCTCGGTAGCATTGGCCAATGTTTTTGCCGCAGAAAACCATCCGTTTGATGCCTTGTTTACCTTGCAAAAAAGTGACCTTAGCGATCCGCGCATCGCCACGCAACTAGCTTTGCAATATGAACGATTATCGTCACCTGATTCAGCCGCTTATTTTTACGACAAAGCGCTAGAACTAGCTCCCGACAATTCCGTCTACAAGGCTAATAAACTATATTCAGACATTGTTTACCGAAAACGAAAACCAGATTTTGACCCATCTGACGACTTAGCTATTCAAGCTAATCTCTTAGCTGCCGGAATTCCGACAGCCCCCATGAGTCCATCTTTTGTACCCAAAGCCGATTTGCGCGATTTAGTTTATCTATACAATGGTTTATTATTTTGGAAAACAAAAGCTCCTATTTATGACCTCGAAGGCTGGCATAAATCGCTAGCTGAGGTATTTCCTGAATTAGAACTCTTAAAATCTTGGCAAGTCTTCTATCATGCCAAGCCTTTACTAGCTCTAAATCAACTAAATGTATCCATTGCAGCGGACACGACCCAAAGTTCGGCAATGGCGGGTATTTTAGCATTCTGGAAATATGCGACTGCTTTTCCGGTGAAGACACCGCAAGTCTCACGTTCGAATGCGGTAGCGACTTTAGAAAAATTCCCTTTTCAGGTGAGCGTTTTACAACAGGCGCTTCCACTCCTACCTACTAAGAAGGGCTATGAGGCGGCTCTAGCAGCTTTGCAATGGAACGAACAGAACCCCGTTTATTATCCTATTTATGCGCACCAGGCGCTTAAAATGGGAGAAATTAGCTATGCAGACGAGGCGATGGGAAAACTTCAAGCGCTAAATCCTGTCCTTTACCAAGCCGCGCAGGCGAGCTATTTAGCTGAAAAACAGCGCGCTCTAGAAAAAACTAAATTTTAGGACTTGTATAATTAATTGACATTCTGTACCTTTGCAGTCCTAATTAATTTAAGTAGCGGAGTAAATGGTTCTTTCGCTGCTTAATCATTTAAAGAACCATCTTATATGAATCAAAAAATTCGCATCAAGCTGAAGTCATTTGACCACTCTTTGGTAGACAAATCAGCTGAGAAAATCGTTAAAGCGGTAAAAGCTACAGGAGCAGTTGTTTCTGGCCCTATCCCTCTTCCAACAAAAATTGAGAAATTCACTGTTTTACGTTCACCACACGTTAACAAGAAAGCACGTGAGCAATTCCAATTGTGTACTTACAAGCGTCTAATCGACATCTTCTCTTCCTCTGCTAAAACAGTAGATGCGTTGATGAAATTAGAATTGCCATCAGGAGTAGACGTAGAAATCAAGGTGTAAGGACCTGTCAGGTGAAGGCCTAAAAGCTCAAACCTTGATGAATAAATATTTTGTTTTACCTTTGCAAGCCCCAATCGAAATGATGGGCTGCTTTAACAAATAAAGAAATGAAAAGAACTTTTCAACCCTCTGTACGTAAGAGAAAAAACAAACACGGATTCCGTGAGCGTATGTCTACGGCAAACGGTCGTCGCGTATTGACAAACCGTCGCGCTAAAGGACGTCACAAGTTGACTGTTTCAGACGAAAAAAGAGGCAAATAAGCCATAGATCTTAGAAAAGAAGATTTCTGGTTTGCTATTGTTGTACACTTAGTATTCCTGCTTTGAAATTTACATTTTCTAAATCGGAGCGTCTAACGCACATTAAAATTATTGATTCCTTATTCGAGAAGGATAGCCGAGTCGTTGAAGAACGATTTGTCTATCCTTTTCGTGTTTTATACATCCGCCAGAATCCCTATGAGGCGCAAGTCGCGAATCCGCAGATTTTAATATCGGTACCCAAGCGCCGATTTAATAAAGCGGTGGACAGAAATACCCTTAAGCGTCGCATCCGCGAGGCGTATCGATTGAACAAACCCTATTTTCAAGTAGAGGGAAAAGCAAAACTTCCAGATGTATTGGCTTTTGTCTATATTGGTTCTACCATTGAGCCATCAGACAAAATTCACAAGAAAATGGCCGCCATTTTAGACAAATTCACCCAAACGAATGAAGCAACTACTTAAAATAAGCCTTCTCGTATTTTTTGGATTAGGCTTATGGGCCTTTAACCGGGCTGATCAGTTGTTTGATCTCGCAAAAAACCTGGATATCTATGCCAGTGTCATCAAAGAATTAAACCAATTCTATGTAGACCCGATTGATGCAAATAAGGTAGTTACCAACTCCATCGATGGTATGCTGGATCAATTAGATCCTTATACGGTCTATTATCCTGAAGAAGATTTGGACGAATTTACTACACTCACCACAGGAAAATACGAAGGAATAGGAATACGCGCTTCTTGGGTGGAAAAAGGCTATTACATTACCTATGTCGACGAATCGAGCCCTGCCTTGCAAGCTGGATTGCAAATAGGAGATCAATTAATTTCCATCAATGGAAACCAGATTACCGAGGAGTCAGACCCGAGCATTCTTATAAAAGGGCCTAAAGACAGTAAATTGGTTGCAGAAATTAAACGAGGAAACGATAAGCTGAGTTTAAGCATAAACCGTTCCACTGTACAAATCAAAAATGTAGGTTATGCGGGAATCATTCGTCCAGGAATCGGGTATATCGAATTAGAAGAATTTAATCAGTCTGCAACGAAAGAAATGAAGACAGCCCTCATTCAATTGAAGAAGGAGGGGATGAAGAAATTAATCTTGGATTTACGTAACAATCCAGGCGGTTTGTTGACCCAAGCCATTGACATTTGTAATCTGTTTCTACAAAAAGAAACGCCCATAGTGAGCACGAAGGGGAAATTGCAAGAGTGGAATGCGAATTACAAGGCTTTAAATTCCAGCTGGGATACCACTATACCAATTGTCGTATTAATCAACCAAAACTCGGCATCAGCAGCTGAAATTGTGGCGGGTGTTTTACAGGATTATGATCGAGCGACCATTGTAGGACAACGTAGTTTTGGAAAAGGGCTTGTGCAGGTGACACGCGAATTACCTTACCGTGCGAAAATCAAGATTACAACAGCCAAATATTATATCCCGAGTGGTCGCTGCATTCAAGCCATCGATTATTCCGAGAATAAAGACACCACGAAGCGCGAATTCAAAACGCGAAACGGCAGAAAAGTTAATGCCGGAGGTGGAATTGAACCCGATGTATTGGTGGGTAGACCTCAAGCGAATAGTTTGATTCAGCAATTAATGAAAGAGAAAATCTTTTTTCAATATGCCCGTCTATTTAAATTAGAACATACCTCGATTTCGTCAGCAGCTAATTTCCATTTAACTGATCCTGCATTCGAAGCGTTTATTCAATGGGTGAGAGCGAGCAAATTCAAGTATGAAAGTCCGTTAGAAAAACAGATGCGTGATGTATTAAAGGAAACGCAGAAAGATCCTTTGTATGCTAATTTGACGGCAACGCTGGAGAAAATCAAGCCAGAGTGGGATTCATCGGTCGCTAAAGAAATGAATGCGAACAAAAAAGTGATTTCGGCGTTATTAGAACAAGAAATAGTGCACCATTATTACCTGAAAAAAGGGATTAATGAATGGTCTTTTGAAAATGATCCAAGCCTTTTAAAGGGTGTGGAATTAATTACCTCGTTGAAATGAGTCTGATCCTAAGTGTAGATACGTCGACCCAAAACTGCTCCGTTGCCCTTCACGAAAACGGGCAATTGATCACGCAGGAATTAGTTAGCGAAGAGGGTTCTCATTCCAAAGCCCTCACTTTATTAATCGAAAAGGTGATGAAGACGGCAAGTCACGAATTATCCGAATTGTCGGCCGTAGCTGTTTCAAACGGACCCGGTTCTTATACCGGTTTGCGCATCGGATTAGCGACGGCAAAGGGTATTTGCTTCGCTTTAGACAAGCCTTTAATTTGTATACCTACCTTACAAGTGTTAGCTTCTGCGGTCGACGCACCAGCGGAATCACTCCTTTTACCGCTACTAGATGCGCGCAGAATGGAGGTTTATGCAGCGGTTTATTCGTCAGCATTAGAGGAATTATCTCCACAAGAAGCGCACATTTTAACCCCTGAATCTTATCAAGCTTACACTCCTTTGGTAGCGTTCGGAAATGGATCTGCAAAATGGCAAGAAAGCTGTACGCATCCAGCTATCACGTTCTTGGATAGACCTTTATTACCAGAGGCAAAATACATGGGTAAATTAGCACATGACGCATTTTTGAACCAAAAATTCGAGAACCTCGTTACAAAAGAGCCTGACTATTTAAAAGAATACATGGGCATAAAACCGAAACTAAAATCCTTGTAACATGGCGGAGGAAATCATCAATAGAGTAAACCAAAGTGGACTAACACAAATCGATTTAGAAGATTTACGCGTTCCAGGCGACCGCGTTTTCATCGACATCAAAGAGCAATTATTTCAAGGGATCGCCCTGCGCGAGAAGGACTTTAGAGAGTTCATCGCTAGTAATGATTGGTCTAGCTACGCAGGAAAGCATGTGGCGCTGGGTTGCAGCGAAGATGCGATTATTCCCACCTGGGCCTATATGTTAGTAGGCGTACAGTTGACCCCTTTTGCGAAGACACTCGTTTTCGGAAATTTGGCTGATTTAGAAAAGACCTTGTTTGAACAAGCTTTAGCGAAAATAAAGCCGGAAGATTTTCAAGATGCCAAAATCGTCATCAAAGGGTGTTCGAAAGAATCGGTTCCTACAGAAGCCTATTTGAAAATCACCCAATTATTACAACCGGTGGCGAAGAGCCTGTTTTTTGGAGAACCCTGCAGTACGGTTCCTCTTTTTAAAAGAAAATAAGGTAATTTTGTCCTATGTCCACTGAAACGCAAGCACAATACCAGTTTATTGATAAAATTATACAGCATCATTTAGGTGAAAACACCGAGGTAAATGACCGAGAGTTTTTCTATGGAGGCAATTTTAATCTAGCCGTGCGCGTCCAACTGAAAAATAAGCAAGAATACTTTATTAAGTGGAACCAAGGCGATCACCAAGGTCTGTTCGAATCTGAGGCAAAAAACTTAGAATTAATCGGAAATACAACCTCCATCTCCGTACCGAGCGTCATCGGGACAGGGACCATGGAAGAGAAAGAATATTTGATGATGGAATGCATTCCATCAGGAGAAAAGGCGGCGAATTACTGGGTGGATTTTGGCGAGAAACTGGCTCGTTTGCACAAAAACACGTCTGAAAATGGCCACGGACTCGACTACACGAACTACATTGGAGCTGCGCCGCAAATCAATACATGGAATCAAAATGGAATCGCCTTTTTCATCGAACATCGCTTACGCAACCAATTAGCTAGAGCGATCTATGATCGTAAAATCGATTCCGATTTAGAGGCAAAATTTGAAAAGCTTTTTGAAAAATTACCCTCGCTTTTACCCAATGAAAAGTCCGCTTTACTGCATGGGGATCTTTGGTCTGGAAATGTGATGACGAATCCTCAAGGTTTAGTTACGCTAGTAGATCCAGCCTGTTATTTTGGATTTAGAGAAGCGGAACTTGCCTTCACCACGATGTTTGGAGGGTTTGAAGAAGGTTTCTACGAAGCCTATCACGCGAATTTTCCCATTGAAAAAGGATTCCACGAACGCATCCCTTTGTACAATCTGTACCCGCTTTTAGTGCACGTAAATCTTTTCGGAGAGGGTTATTTGCCTGCCGTTAAGAAGATTGTAGATTCGTATTAACTACTTCATCCACGTCTTTAGCTCCCGGAAAAAACGAAACTAGCTTGCGCAAGATTTCTTCCATCACCGCATCCGGGCAGGAAGCTCCGCAGGTTAACAAAACTCGCGTTTTCTCTTTAGTAGGAATGAATGAAGTGGACACGCGCTCTTCTTTAGCCACATTATCAAAATGTAGGACCTGGTCCCCAGAAATCAATTTCTCCGCATTCTTAATGAAATAGGTGGGGAGTTTCTCCACGCATAAATCCACTAAATGGGCCGTATTGGAAGAGTTATAGCCGCCGGCTACGATGGCAAAATCAGCTTCCTCAGCCAGTAATCCGTAGGTTGCACTTTGATTATCGTTTGTTGCATAACAAAGCGTATCACGCGTATCTGCAAAATACTCTTTAATGTTTTCGGGGGATAATTGGAAGTGCAAGCGGATGATTTGGCGTAAATAATCGACAATTTCTTGCGTATCTGTCGCTAACATGGTAGTCTGATTGACCACCCCGATGCGTTTTAAATCTTTTAAAGGATCAAAACCAACTGAATATTGCCCTTCAAATTCAACATAAAACTCTTCCGCTGATTTCTCTTCCTTGATATAGGCAGCTAAAGCAATAGCCTGCTTGATATCTTTAATTATCAAAGTGGGTGTAACGGATTGTGAATGCGAAAAAGTAGCCTTGGTTTCCTCATGACTTGGTTTCCCGTGTACAATCACCGTGTAATCCTTCTTACCTATCGCCTCCGCCCTATTCCATACCTTCTCCACAAATGGACAGGTCGTATCGTACGCATAAGGATCAATTCCGCGGGATTGCAAGATAGCCTGTGTCTCTAAAGTCGTTCCAAATGCGGGTACAATCACCACATCATTCGAGCTCAACTCCGACCATTCAACTATTTGATTTCCGTGCGTGTCTTGAATAAATCGCACCCCTCGATCTAATAAATCCGCGTTAACGGCAGGATTGTGGATCATTTCTGATAATAAGAAAATGCGTTTATCTGGATTTTGGTCTATAATTTGGTAAGCCGTCTCTACTGCGTTTTCCACTCCGTAACAGAAACCGAAATGCCTCGAAAGCAACACTTCCACCGGACCGAAATCCAAATAGGTAGGGGTAAAATCCTTCTTTAATTTATCTTGAACACGACGAGCTTCCTTAATCCGACCGATCAAATTACTCTTGAATAAAGAGGGGATGGAAAAGGATTTCATTTTTTTAAAGGTTCGTTTATGGGGAGGTTGAGTAGTAAATGTACGCTTCTGTGCAATTGAATGCATTTTATAAACTGATTTTTTGGTTATTGGTTTTCAAAATTACGACATCTACGGCAATTAATCATTTTTTTGTAGCTAATTTGCATCTCATTAAATTCAAACCCTTTATGGAATTCGAGCCAAGTTTAGTTAAAGAAGAATGGGAGATGATTCTCGATTTTTTTGAAAACTCGTTTGGCAAGCGTCCTACCGAAATGGAGCCCATATTGCTACTGATCGGGGTCCAGGAATTAGGACAAGGACACGCGCATTTTACCAAAGAACAAAAGCAAGATCTCCTACACATCGCCACCTGCAAAGTGTTAAGCTACAGCGATTTTTATCGTTTAGAGGGCCTAGATGAGGAAGGTTGGCCGCATTGGGAGAATGTACAAGGAATTCCTTCGCTGCCTTTGAAAGAGCAAGAAATCCTGCTAAAAGCTCATATCATTCATTATTTCAAAACCGAGGTATTCCAGAATGAAGATCATTAGTTATAACGTGAATGGCATTCGTGCCGCCATTACAAAAGGGTTTGTTTCATGGCTTCAAGAAGAAAATCCGGATATCGTTTGTATTCAAGAATTGAAGGCCGAAGTAGAACAAGTGGACTTGAGCGAAATTTTCGCTTTGGGCTATGAGGTATATTGGCATTCCGCGCAGAAAAAAGGCTATTCTGGTGTAGCCATTTTTAGTAAACTCAGGCCAAATAACGTGTCAGTGGGTTGCGGTATCGACAAATACGACTCAGAGGGTCGCGTATTGCGTGCTGATTATGACGGATTTTCCGTCATGAGCGTCTACATGCCATCCGGTTCTAGCGGTGATGAAAGACAAGCTTTCAAAATGGACTGGCTAGGCGATTTTCAAAACTACATTAATGCCCTCAAGATCGAATTTCCTAATTTAGTCATTGCCGGCGATTACAATATTTGCCACAAAGCGATTGACATTCACAATCCGAAAGGCAACGCGAACAGTTCTGGTTTCTTACCCGAAGAACGCGAATGGATGAACGGATTTGTGAGCCGCGGATTTGTGGATTCGTTTAGAGCGATAAATTCCGAACCGCACCACTATAGCTGGTGGTCCTACCGCGCGGGAGCTCGGGGTAAAAACTTGGGCTGGCGAATAGATTACCAGATGGTATCTGAGGCTTTGGCAGAAAAAATCCAACACGCCTCTATCTTACCAGATGTTAAACATTCTGATCATTGCCCTATTGTATTAATTCTAAATAACTAATTATATGTACTTCGAAAAACACGTATTTATCTGCGCTAACGACAAAGATGCCCCCAAAAAATGTTGCGGTTCAGGCCACGGAATGGAATTAGTCGACGCTTTCCGCGCGAGCTATGCTGCCCAAGGTGGAACAGCTAAAATCCGAGTACAAAAATCAGGATGCCTGGATTTCTGCGGAAAAGGACCTACGATGGTCGTTTATCCTGAAGGCGTTTTCTACGGTAATGTACAAGTGGAAGATGTGGCAGAGATCACAAAATCCCATTTAATCGAAGACGAAATTGTGACTCGCCTCCAAATTCAATAAATTGCCGTATGATTTACCGCTTATATCCCACGCTTTTAAATTCCTTTAACCTCTATTTGAGTCAATCCCGTGACGGAAATGGCAAAATCATTGTGGATGAAATTGAGCTAATCGATCGCATCAACCGCGTGCGTAAACCTACAACGAACGCGCAACAAAAAGGGATAGATTTTGAGCGAGCGGTAACATTAGGCGAAAATGAAGAAGCTTTTGCCGAGGGTATTATAGATCGAGCGCGCGAATTATTGCCCGTAAAATACAAGACCCAATTTTACGTAGAATCCCGCTATAAAAACGCACAGATTTACGGCTACATTGATGGTGTGGGAGACACGGTGGCTTTTGACTTGAAAAGCACGGCTTACTATGAGCCGAATCGCTTTTTAACCAACCACCAGAACCTGTATTTGTTAGGCTTGCAAAAATACGGAATCCAACGCCTGGATTATGTCATCACCGATTTCAAACAGGTCTACGTGGAATCCTATGACGTCAATAATATCGATTTCAGTTTCCAATACGACCAAATTGAGAAGTTCATTCTATTCCTAGAAGAGAACAAGAAATTCATTCGAGACAAGAAGATTTTTGACCGCAAATCAAGCGACAATCAATTATCGATTTTTGAGTAATCCCCTCAATTCATCCAAATGCTGAATTTCG
>JBILCC010000081.1:0-7339 GCA_044353355.1 Aquirufa sp. | reverse complement strand
GGGATTTTTGTTTATTTTCCATTAGGCGTGTAAAGGTTCTCCAGCGTAATGCGCTGAGATTTCGTTTAAAATACCTTTGATCTCTTCGAATTCATAGGTAGTGACCAGTCGGGTTCTAAAAGGTTTGAAATGATCCATTCCGCGGAAATAATTGGCGTAGTGACGTCGCATTTCGACTATACCACCGTGGTTTCCTTTCCAACGGATAGAAAAATCTAAGTGGTCTAAGCAAACTTGTAAGCGTTGCTGTAGGGTAGGAGGGGCTAAATGTTCTCCTGTAGCTAAATAATGTTTGATCTCATTGAAAATCCAGGGATAACCAATTGATGCTCGACCGATCATGATACCATCCACTTCGTAGCGGTCGCGGTATTCTTTGGCTTTTTCCGGTGAATCGATGTCGCCGTTACCGAAAATGGGGATCTTTATCCGGGGATTTTTCTTCACTTTTGAAATCAATTCCCAGTCCGCCGCGCCTTTGTACATCTGGACGCGCGTTCTTCCGTGAACAGTAAGTGCCTGTATTCCAATATCTTGAAGTCGTTCTGCCACGTCTTCGATATTTTTCGTAGAATCATCCCAGCCAAGGCGTGTTTTGACGGTTACTGGTAAATGAGTGGCATCCACAACGGCCTTTGTCATCGCTACCATTTTGGGAATATCTTGCAATAAAGCAGCTCCAGCTCCTCTGCAGGCTACTTGTTTTACTGGACAACCATAATTGATGTCAATTAAATCGGGACCTGCCTTCGTCGCAATTTCTGTACAAGATGCCATCGTTTCTATGGAACTGCCAAAAAGTTGAATCCCAATCGGGCGTTCATATTCGAAAATATCGAGTTTTTGAACGCTTTTTGCCGCATCTCGAATCAGTCCTTCGGAGGAAATAAATTCTGTATACATCAAATCAGCACCGTTTGCCTTGCACACCGCACGGAAAGGTGGATCTGATACGTCCTCCATAGGAGCTAAAAGCAATGGAAATGAGCCAAGCTCGATGTTACCTATCTTTACCATTCTGATTAAAAATTCCGTAAATTTACGAGCATTATGGTAGATAACAATTTTCAAGGGCCCGAACGTTATATCGGTTTGCTGTCTAAGATTCTAATATTATTCGGATTTTTCCTTTTAGGAGGCTTTATCGGCCAATTCATCGGTTTATTATCCGTTGTTTTACTAGTGGGATTTCCTACGCAGGATGTAAATCAATTCCAAAAAATGGTTTTGGATTTTATGGCCCACCCCCAAAACTACGATGGAGCCTTCCGTGCCATGATGGCGATGCAATGGTTTTCGGCTCTTTTTACTTTTGTTGCTAGTTCATGGGCCTATTTGCGTTGGTCTGAGAAGCGCGATTTAAATTCACTTTCTACCAATCCTAGTCCAGATTACCGCATTTTCTTATGGTCTATCATTACGATTTTAGTGGGCATGCCACTGCTTGAATATATTATTCAATGGAACCAATCCTTGGTTTTGCCTGCCGGATTTGAGGAGACTGAGAAATGGATGCGTGCTTCAGAGACGCAGCTAGCTGAATTGACAAAGTTTTTAGTGAATTTCCAAAGCCCTGCTGATTTTGCCATAGGTTTAGCTGTCATTGCGGGATTAGCTGCTCTAGGGGAGGAATTATTTTTTAGAGGTGTATTGCAGAATTTGTTTGAACGCTACGTGGGGAATCACCATGTGGCTATTTGGGCATCAGCTGGCATATTTAGCTTTATTCATTTCCAGTTTTTTGGCTTTTTCCCACGCTTGTTGTTAGGGGCGTTTTTTGGCTATTTATATGTTTGGAACAGAAATATTTGGATACCAATCATCGCACACTTCTTTAATAATGGGTGGGCATTGACGATGCAATATTTATATCAGCAGAAACAAATTGCGGTTGATCCTGAGAAATTAGGAGAAATTACCCCTTGGTGGTCTGTGGTGATTTCTTTGGCTTTAGTCGTGTTTTATATTCGTCGACTACATAGCTTTCAATTAGAAAAATAAGATTTATGGGCTTAAGAGAGATGTCTAATTTGCAACAACGCGTGATCGCAGCCATCATTGCGGTGCCGTTTTTGCTTTTCTGCGTGTTGTTTAGTGATTATACTTTTTTAGGCTTGTTCCTGTTAATTGGCGTGGCAGCGCAATTGGAGTTTTATAAGCTTGTAGGAAGTATCAGCGATAATCTACCTTTGACTTTTTATGGTACTTTCTGCGGGGTAGTACTACATTTATTGACATTTTTTATCGAGAAAGGCGAAATCGCCTATTCGAATTATTATATTCTCTCTCCATTATTGGCATTGATTTTCTTCATTAAGCTGTACAATGCGAAAGATGAGAAACCATTCAAAAATATCGCTTACACATTTTTAGGAATCATTTATGTGGCGCTTCCTTTCGCTTTACTGACGGTTTTAGCATTCTTGAAGAATGAAACCTATGATCCCCAAATAATCTTAGGATGTCTTTTTTTATTATGGGCCAGTGATTCAGGAGCCTATTTTGCCGGTACTAAATTTGGTAAAACGAAGTTATTTGAACGTGTTTCTCCTAAGAAATCATGGGAAGGAAGTGTAGGGGGGTTAATTGCTGCGATGATTGTGGCCTATGTCTTATCGATGTATTACACTAATTATGAGTCTTGGCAATGGTTTGGCATCGGAATTATTATCGTGGTGGCAGGTACCTATGGCGATTTAGTGGAATCATTATTCAAACGAAGTATTAATATTAAAGACTCAGCAGACACGATTCCGGGTCATGGTGGTTTTTTAGATCGCTTTGATGGACTTTTGTTATCGATTCCATTTATTATTACTTTCTTAAAATTATTTCCAAACACAAAGCTTTAACAGGCTTTAACAGCATCGAATTCATTTTTTGTTTAATTTCGGCTTTATGAAAAAACGATTGGCTGTTCGTGTTTTAGGTATACTTGCTTTCAGCTTGCTATCCTTAGCTGCCTTCTCTCAAGGGCAGGATAAAACAGTGTTATTTCAGGGTCGTGTGGTGGCATCGAGTAATGCGGAGTTCTTGCCTTTGGCCTATATCTTTAATCCTCAAGCAGGCCGAGGAGCTTTAAGTGACAACTTCGGTCAAGTTGATATGTATGTTTTTCCGGGGGATAGTCTTATTATTTCTTACATTGGTTATCAAAAGAAATACTACATTGTGCCGCGTAATACCGAGTTAGTGCATCAGGTAATCATTCCGATGGAAGAGATGACAACGATGTTACGTGAAGTGAAAGTTTTTCCACATTCGAGTGAGGATGAGTTTAAACAAGCTTTCTTAGCTATGGAATTACGCGATGCAAAACAGCGCGATAATGCCCGAGAAAACCTGGAGCAATCCAAATTAAATGTCTATGCTTTGCAGGCAGGCATGGGTACATCCTCGAATTTTAGAAATTTTTCGGATATGATGATTTCATCTCAGGCCAATAAAAATTTCTTCAGTAGTCCTATGTTAGCTTTAACAAATCCCTTCGCATGGATTAGTTTCATTCAATCTGTCAAGAATGGTGATTTGAAACGAAAAGATTATAAAAAAGCCTATGAGTTGCTTCCTAAAGAAAACATTAATCGACAAATGTTTTTAAGAAACTTGAAATCCAATTAAGGCTAGCATTCTACCCGTTACTCCTTTTTCAGTTCTGTGAGAGAAAAAATCTGCATTGTTTTCTACGGTGCAGGCTGAATCGATTTCTATTTGTTCAATTCCGAGTGATCGTAATTGCGCGGCGTTGGCCGCTTTCAAATCGACATGCCATTTTAGGCCTTTAGCTATTTTGAAATCCTCAGGAAATTGTGCCGCTACTTCTTCCCCTACTTCGAAATGAGGATAGCTAATACAAGGGCCTATATAGGCGAGAATATCAGCTGGATTAGATCCTCGGTTCTCAATCATGCGAGTAGCCGTTTTATGGACAATTTGTGCTACAGTTCCTTTCCAACCTGCGTGGATAGCAGCGCAAACACGAGTAACAGGATCTGCAAGAAGAATAGGTGTGCAATCGGCGATTCCCACCCCCGCAAAAACCCCTGGCTGCACCGAAACCAGGGCATCGAATCCAGATTGGTATCCAGCTCTACCTGTTACCCAAATTTTATCGCAATGAACCTGGTAGGAACGGGCTAAATCAGCAGGTGAAATACCTAAGTCAGTGCAGAATAGAGCTAGATTTTGTTCGATGATCTCTGATGAATCATCAGTATGAATCCCTAGATTTAAAGAGGAGTAGGGAGCTTCACTTAAGCCACCGTGGCGGGTGCTAACACCCGCCACTAGGCCTGGAATAGATTGAAATATACTTGGTTTTACGACACGATTACGCGTCATAACTTAAACCATATTGCTTTAACACTTCATCAGGAACACCATTCCATTGGTTAGGCGTATTTCCTTTGTAGTCTAAATCAGCGATACCAATTTTAGAGGTATAGAATCCAGTCGCTGTTAAATTACGCATCAAAGTGAAGAAAGATTCTCCCTGCGATAAGTGCTTCGGAGTTTTACCTGGGTAGGCTATATCATCTACAATGTTAATGCGCTGCGCTGGTGTTAATTCAGTGAATTTTTTAGAAAAACGCTTGTTTGATTCTACATCTAACCAACGTAATCCGCCGCGCATCGGCGTTTTGAATTCTGGTTTATCTTTTACGATGAACTCAATGAAAGCAGTTACACCAGATTGTGAAGCACTGCCTGATTTCTTATCCGCTGGGATGATGATATCGGAAAGCACCGTGATCGTAGCTAATTCGTGAGCGTTCAAGAATACTTCCGCCTTTAGCGCTGCTTCTTGTTCTGCCTCATCTTGCGTGCGGCCATTCGGTCTTTTGACCGGAACTTTACCTAAATTTAAGTTCTCAATCGCTTTTTCATCGGGATTGAAAACGGCTAAGCCCAGTGAACTTAAGCCCATATTTTTCAAATAGTCTCTTCTTTTCATCTTACAGGTTGCCTTTTTTGCGTTGATCAATAATGTATTCGGATGTACGTAAAGATAGGGCCAAAATTGTCCAAGTGGCATTTTTGTCTCCTTGTGATACGAATGGTGCCGCATCGGCTACGAACAAGTTCTTTACGTCGTGCGCTTGGCAATTCGAGTTAAGAACGGAAGTTTTTTTATCATTACCCATACGCGCTGTACCTACTTCGTGAATGATACGACCTGGATCTGCTAAACCGTAATTGGTATCTGCACCCGGTTTTTTGCCCAAAGCCTCACCACCCATCGAGTGAATGATTTCTTCGAACGTATCTTGCATGTGTTTAGCCTGCTTCACTTCGTAATCACTCCATTTATAATGGAAACGTAGTACCGGAATACCATATTTGTCCACTACGCTCGGATCGATTTCGCAGTAATTATCTTCGCGTGGAACTGGTTCCCCACGACCCGCAAAACCTACATAAGCACCATAGAAACGGCGATAATCTTCTTTCAAAGTTGCTCCGTATCCACCTGCCGCTTTCTTAATACCATCGCGGTTGAAATTCTCACGCCCATTTAGGCCTTCGATTCCCCATCCGAAACCATAATTAGGCATTCCCATACCTCCACCATATTCGATGTGGTATCCACGTGGGAAGTCTAATTTTGTGTTATCTAGCCACCAAGGAGTATAAACGTGCATACCACCCACACCATCTTCATTGTAGCGCTTGCGATCAAATAGTGATGGAATGATGGCTGAACGTGAAGCTCCTGTGGAGTCATTAATGTATTTTCCTACAACTCCACTTGAATTAGCGATACCATTCGGGAAGCGAGAACTTTTAGAATTTAACAATAAACGGGCTGTTTCGCCAGCTGAGGCAGCTAAAACGACGATTTTTCCTTTAACCGAATATTCCATCATCGTTCCAGTATGTACATAAGATACACCCGTTGCTAAACCAGTAATCGGATCTGTCATTACTTCACGCGCCATAGCGAAGGGAAGTAAAGTAGTATTACCCGTTTGGACAGCTGGTTTAACTAATACTGATGAGGATGAGAAATCAGCGTAAGCAGAACAACCACGGTTACATTGGCCGCAATAGAAGCAAGAGCCACGTTCGTTATTGATCGGCTTGGTTAACATCGACATACGTGACGGATAGGTCGGGATGCCTAAGGCCTTATTCGCCTTTTTAATCATTAATTCGTGTAAACGAGGCTTAGGAGGAGGTAAGAAATAACCATCTGGATCATTTCTTAGGCCTTCATTTGTTCCAAAAACCCCAATCATTTTATCCACCTTATCGTAATAAGGCTTCATATCGTCATATCCGATAGGCCAGTCATCGCCTAGACCATCGATACTTTTTCTTTTAAAATCATCTGGACCAAAACGGAGAGAAATACGTCCCCAGTGGTTCGTACGACCACCCACCATTCGAGAACGGAACCAGTCGAACTTTGTTCCGTCTTTACGCGTATAAGGTTCACCTTCGATATCCCAGCCGCCATAAGCCGCATCGAAATCACCAAAATTACGCAGCGAACTGCTGGCTCCTCTACGAAGGGATTCGTAAGGCCATTTCATTTGGGTCATATCTTTCGGATCAGCAGGGTCAAAAGGCTGCCCAGCTTCTAATATGCAAACTTTTGCTCCGGCTTTTGCTAAGGTATGAGCGGCCATACCGCCACCTGCACCGGAACCAACAATCACTACATCGAATACCTCTTGTTGAGATTTAATGTAAATAGAAGAATTAATCATTTTGTTAATCTAGTTTAGAGAAAACAAAAATAGAAAATTTGGTTTATTTTTGTCATAAATAGACTAGAAATATTTGGCACGGAAAGCAGACAACGGAGAGGAGCCATTGAAAAAGGGGGAAACGCCACTTTCAAGGCAGTTTAATCAAATCAAGGCGAAATACCCAGGGGCTATTTTATTGTTCCGGGTAGGGGATTTTTACGAGACCTTTGGCCAAGATGCAGTGAAAGCCTCTAAAATTTTGGGTATTGTTTTGACGCGTCGCAATAATGGGAACGCCGATGCGGAATTAGCAGGTTTTCCACATCATTCCTTAGATACCTATTTGCCTAAATTAGTACGTGCTGGCGAGCGTGTGGCCATTTGTGATCAATTAGAAGATCCGGCAACCGTGAAAGGGATTGTGAAGCGCGGTGTGACTGAATTAGTCACGCCTGGGGTTTCATTTAACGACCAAGTATTAGATAATAAACGTAATAATTACGTCGCGGCGATTTCGTTAGAGGAAAAGTCGTCCACCTATGGAATCGCCTTATTGGATATTTCGACGGGGGAATTCATGTGTTCTCAAGGGCCTTTGGCCTATATTCAGAAATTAGTCCAAAGTTTCTTGCCGGCCGAGATCT
>JBILCC010000021.1:0-21581 GCA_044353355.1 Aquirufa sp. | reverse complement strand
AATATTGCTGCGAAAAACAAAGTAGCTGAAGAAGCTTTAGTTGCTAGCGTAGTTGAAGCTATCAACGAGGCGGAAGAAGAAGCAACAGGTGTTGAAGTGGATGAGGTAGTAGCTGAGGCTCCTGCGGTAGTTGAGGAAGCGCCAGCAGTTGAAGAAGTAGTAGCTGAAGAAGCTCCTGCAGTAGAAGAAGCAGCGGAGGAAACTCCAGCGGCTGAAGAAGCAGCAGAAGAGGCTCCAGCAGCTGAATAATTTTTGATTTCATGTAGAATCATACAAATTTGTTCTCAAGTTTGTATGATTTTTTTTTGTACCTATGGCAAAGACTGAATATTTCGAATTAGGAACCCTTTCTAAACCGCATGGTTTAAAAGGCGCTTTTCATCTTTATTTAGATGTAGATGATCCCTATGAGTACGAGGATCTTGATGCGATCTTTTTACAGCAAGGAAACGAGATGGTTCCGTACTTTGTGGAGGATATCCAGATTCGAGATAATTTGAATTTGATCACCTTGGAGGGGATTAACTCTCTGGACGCTACGAAGGATTTAGTAGGCTTAAAGGTGTTTTTACCTCTTTCCGCTTTGCCTAAATTAAAAGATGATCAGTTTTATTACCACGAGGTGATCGGTTACCAGGTAGTAGATAAAAACTTAGGTGACTTAGGTACCGTGAAGGAGATTTATAGCACCGGTGCACAGGATGTTGTGGTGATGATTTATCAAAATCACGAAGTCTTGATTCCTTTAATTGATGCAATTATCCCGAAAGTGGATAAAAAGAACCAAATCGTGCACAGTATATTGCCGGATGGTTTATTAGAAGTTTATACTCAAGAAGATGCGGATTGATATCATTTCAGTAGTTCCGGCTTTAATGAATAGCTTTTTTGAGCATTCTATTTGTGCGCGCGCCGCAAAAGCCGGGCTAGTAGAAGTGATTTTTCATGATTTACACGATTTTTCTGAGAAAAAGCACAAACAAGTGGATGATTATCCCTTTGGCGGTGGTGCTGGTATGGTGATGGCTGTAGAGCCATTGTCGAAGTGTATTGAATTTTTAAAATCCGAGCGTATCTACGACGAAATTATTTATTTTAGTCCAGATGGAATTGTCCTAAAACAAGGCCTTGTTAATCAATTAAGCCTAGGAGAAAACCTTTTATTTATCTGTGGTCATTACAAAGGAATCGACGAACGTATACGTGAGAAGTATGTAACGAAGGAGATTTCGATTGGCGATTATGTATTATCAGGTGGTGAATTAGTGGCTGCAGTTACCGCTGATGCCATTATTCGCTTGATTCCAGGAGCGATAGGGGACGAGAGTTCGGCGTTAACTGATTCATTCCAAGATGGCTTACTGGCACCTCCTGTCTATACACGTCCTGCTAGCTTTGATGGTATGGATGTACCTGAGGTATTATTGTCGGGTCACGAAAAGAAGATAGAAGAGTGGCGACATGAACAAGCTGTTTTGCGTACGCAGACTAGAAGGCCTGATTTACTAGATTAAAATGAATAAAAAGGAATCCATTTCACTTGTTACGATGTTAGCGCTAGGAGGCTTGTACCTTATTTGGGGAAGCACTTTTTTGAGTGTAAGAATTCTCTTAGACTTTTTGCCCCCTCTCGTTATTTCCTTTTCAAGGAATTTAGTAGCTGGAATGCTGTTTTTAGCTTGGTCTATTTTAGGGGGACATTGGAAAAAATTAACTTTTGAACATTGGAAAGTACACCTTTTGGCTGGTATTCTGTTGATAACTTTAGGTAATGGATGTATGGCCTTAGCTGGCTTAACTATTCCCTCAGGATTATCCTCAGTTTTTATGGCTTTTGGTCCTTTGTTATTAGTAGTATTATTTTGGATATCAGGAAGAAAACCAAGTAATCGAAAATTAATAGGAACCTTAATCGGGTTTGTAGGAATCAGTTTATTAGCCTCTCAGAAGAACCTAGCCATACCTGGAAAGGAAATTGATTTTTACAAAGGTATGGGATTCTTATTAGTAGCTGTTTTAGCTTGGAATTTAGGCGTTTTTTATATTCAGTTTACGAAGGCAAATACCTATCATTTTACCCAGGTTTGTGGGATTCAAATGACTTTTGGTGGGCTTATTTTGCTCGGAATAGCCTTATTTAGGGAAGATGCGCAATCTGTCGTTTTATCAGATATTCCTGCAAAAGCAATTTATGTATTTGTTTATTTAGCATTGATTGGCTCTATGTTGGGTTTTGGATTATTTGGTTATTTATCTAAAGCGTTAGACGCGACTTTGGTATCAACCTACACTTATGTGAACCCAATAATTGCGTTGTTTTTAGGTAATATTATTCTAGGTGAGTCTTTAAGTAGTATATTGTTATTCGCAAGTAGCTTGATTTTATCCGCTGTCTTGTTAATTACTACTGAAAAGACGTTATCCAAATGAAAAATTTTATCTTCCTACTCCTTTTTGCCTATCCACTTATGGCACAAGATTTTCTTCCACTTTATTCAGCAGAAATTCCGAATGCTAAATCGGTAGCTAATAAGCAAAAATCAACTAGGGGGGCTGACAATATTGAACGAATATCTAACGTAACAATACCTTCCTATCGATTTTATCCAGCTCCCACTACTACCTCGCCTAAAGCTTGTGTGGTTATTTGTCCTGGTGGTGGATATCGGATATTAGCTTCCTCTCACGAAGGTTATGATATTGCTGCAAAATTTAATGAGATAGGGGTTTCTGCCTTAGTATTGTATTATCGATTACCCGAGGATTCAGCTCAAGTAGAAAAGAAATATGCACCCTTACAAGATGCTCAGTCGGCGATTGCCCTGCTTCGTACTAATGCTTTAAAATGGAACGTTGATCCTGCCAAAATAGGTATTATGGGCTTCTCCGCAGGGGGGCATTTAGCTGCTACTGTCGCTACACATTTTTCGAAAGACTATTCAGGTCTTCATGCTGGAGTTAATCTTCGTCCTGATTTTCAGATCTTATTATATCCGGTTATTTCTATGCGTCCTTTTGGTCATGGAGGGAGTAAACTTAGTTTATTAGGAAAGAATCCTACAGAGGAGGAACTATCCTTATTTTCAAATGAGGAGCAAGTAACTAGTGAGACTCCCAAAGCGTTTGTTGTACACGCCTCAGATGATAATGCAGTTCCTTTGAAAAACTCCTTATTATATGCTGAACGTTTAACAGCAAACAAAGTACCTGTCGATTTGCATGTTTATGCCAAAGGAGGTCACGGTTTTGGACTAAACAATAAAACCACAAGTGGGGACTTGTGGTTCGATCGTTTAATTACATGGATGAAAGCAAATCAATTGCTTTGAGTTTTTTTCATGACAAAGTAAAACGGAATACCTAAAAGCACGATTCCTAATCCAATGGAAGAGGAGAGCGTCTTTACCCATAATAGGTTTCCTGCAATTCCCACAAGCAAAAGTAGGTATCCACTAAAAAGCACCTTTTGAAGTGTAGGTAGTTCATTTTGCATAATCCTTGTTTTGAATACGGAAGCTACCGTTAGGAAGTAAAATATTAAGATTGCGAAAACCGTAAAATCTAATAAGGCGCCGTATGATCCAGAGAAACATAATAATATGGCCCAAAGTCCCTGAATTCCTAATGAATATACAGGAACGTCTTTTTCATTTGTCTCTGCTGCTTTCTTAAAGAATAATCGATCATTTGCCATTGCTTGAAATAAGCGTCCTCCGGCTAAGATGATACCGTTATTACATCCGAAAGTAGAAATCATAATAAAAACGGCCATTACTAAGGCGCCTATTCCTCCTAAAACAGTTTCTAACGCAGCTGCGCCCAAGCGATCCTGTGTAGCAAACATAATACCGCGTGCATAACTATTGATTCCGTCTGCTTCTCCTTGCAATGGTAAAATGCTTAAATATGCCATATTTGTTAATAAATACAAGAGGCAAACGAGTGCTGAACCATAGACTAGGCCTTTGGCAATCGTCTTCTTCGGATCCTCAAAATCCGCACTAGCAAAAGTGACATTGTTCCAAGCAGAAGAAGAAAATAAGGGTCCGATCATCGCTACTCCGAAAAGGGAGGCTAATTCCCAACCGCCGATGGAATGGGATGTATTTGTTACGTTATCTATCGTAAAGGGTTCAGCAAAGAATCCTTCAAAGTGAATCCATTCATTTTGAACACCTACGTATAAACCTATAACGATAAGGATAATGATGGCACCTATCTTAGTGATGGTAAAAATATTTTGAACCAAAGAGGCAAACTGAACACCTCTACTATTGATAAAAGTTAAAAGTGCAATCAGTGTAGCTGCTAAAATTTGTTGAGTGGTAATAAAATTACCAACTAATGGAGTGTCGTTTAAAATACCAGGAAAGATAAATCCGGCGTAGCGAGCAAAAGCAACTGCGACTGCCGCTATAGTTCCCGTCTGAATAACTAAAAAGGTGGTCCAGCCGAACAGGAATCCAATAAGCGAATTATACGATTCCTTTAAATAAATGTATTGACCACCCGTTTTAGGGAAAACAGAACTTAATTTACCATAGGCAAAAGCTCCAGTAATAGTTAAGAAGGCAGTTAAAAGCCATGTTCCAATCCAATAAATAGGAGACCCTACAGAACGAGCCACTTCAGAACTTACTAAAAAGATACCCGACCCGATCATTGAACCCATCACTAACATGGAGGCATCCAAAGTGTTTAATTTTTTATTCATAAAAGTGTTTATTGATTAAATACAATTCCTGATTTTCATCATTAATCCAAAGAAACGATTAAAATTTCTGATTTAGGTGAACTCTTTTTAAGTTTTTTTAAATGTAAACGTTTCCGGAAACGTTTACGGAAAAAAATTAAAAATTTTCTTTGATTTTTCATACAATTATAATCTATATTCCCAATGTAGATATATGACAGTTTATAATTCATATAGCTATTGTACAATTTTAGATTGATTTATGAAAAAGTCCATTAACGAAGTTGAAATTTGGGATCAGTTTAGATCTGGGGATCAAAAAGCTTTTGCCACTTTGTATTCACATTTTGTTCAACCCTTGTACACTTATTGTATGGGAATTACTAGCGATAAGGATTTGATTAAAGATTGTCTTCATGATCTATTTGTGGAGATATGGAAGAATCATGCAAGCTTGGGTCCCACAACGAGTGTTAAATTTTATTTAATGGCTTCCATCAAGCGTAAAATTGTGCGTCAATTAGAGACTCAAATAAAGAATTTAAATCACCATGATTCGTATCAGTACCAGTTTATGGAAGATATGCCCTCACCTGAAAGGCAATTAGTTCTGTTAGAGGAAGAGAAGATGTCTCATACTTCTATGTATAAGAGTTTGAATAAATTGAGTAAACGCCAAAGAGAAGCTATTACTTTAAAATATTTTGAGAATTTAGATACAGATCAAATTTCAGAGCAAATGAATATTAATCCACAGTCTGTATATAATTTACTTTTTGGGGCACTTAAGGTAATGAAAGATCATATGACTGTTAAAGAATATGCTTTTTAGAATTAATTATTATTAGAAATATTTGAGTAAAATTTATAATTATCCTGCTTTACTGGTATATAATCTTAATTAAGATTGAATGCTACCTAAAAGAATGAGCTGGATAAAGAGATTGAAAATAGTAAATAAGTACCCAATTAAACCCTTAAGACTGTCCCATCAAGAAAGCAAAGCCTTGTGGGATAGGATCCAAATGACTTTGCAAACAATTTAATTTTAATTAACCTATGAGAAAAAAATTACTTTCCAAGGTGCTCTTTAGTGGTCTAATGCTATTATTGAGTATTCAAATTTTTGCCCAAGATCGGACGGTCTCAGGTAAAGTGACCTCTTCAGAGGATGGTTTAGGAATTCCAGGTGCTAGTATTGCTATTAAAGGCACTACTAGAGGTACTGCTACAGATGCAGATGGAAATTATAAGATTACTGTTTCAGGATCTGCGGTTTTAAGTATTACATCTGTTGGTTATCTATCTCAAGATGTCTCTGTGGGATCTAGATCACAGATTGATGTAACTTTATCTGCTGATGCGAAGTCTTTAAAAGAGGTTGTCGTAGTAGGTTATGGTACGCAAAAGAAGAGTCAAATGACAGGTGCTATCTCTTCTGTGGGTGCTAAGCAAATTCAGGAATTACCTATTACTAATGCGCGCCAAGCCTTACAAGGTAGAGCTGCAGGTGTGGACGTAGTTCAACCAGGTTCTAAGCCAGGTGCTGGTCCTCAAATTCGAATTCGTGGTAGACGTTCATTCAACGCATCAAATGATCCTTTATATGTTGTTGATGGTATTCCTTTATCAAGTGGTATTGATGATATCAACCCGAATGATATCGTTTCTATGGAAGTATTAAAGGATGCATCTGCAACAGCTATTTATGGTTCTCGTGGTGCGAATGGTGTTGTTATTATTTCAACCAAGCGTGGTAAGGCGGGTGCAACAGTGGTTTCAGTTGATTCTTATTATGGTTTCAACCAGGAGTTAGGTAAAATTGAGGTAATGAATGGTAAGCAATTTGCTGAATACAAGCGTGAGTCACGTCGTGCGGTAGGTCAATATCCTTATGGACCTGCGACAGCTGCTGACGATGCTAAGATCTTCGAGCCACGTGAATTAGCAAGTATTGCATCTGGTCGATCAACTGATTATGTAGATGGTATGTTACGTAGTGGAGCGATTCAAAATCACCAGGTTTCAGTTTCGGGTGGTAGTGAAAAGACTACATTTAACATCTCTGGTAACTTTTTCCAAGATATTGGTGTAGTTAAATTGCAAGATTTCTCCCGTTATACGTTTCGTGTTAATTTAGACCATAAGATTAATGATAAGATCAAGATTGGTTTATCTACTCTTATTGTTAATTCAGTACGTAATGGTGAAAATCTGAATGTTTTGGGTGGGGCTATGCAAGAGAATCCTTTAGGTGAGCCATATGATAAAGACGGTAACCTAGTGTTCTTACCTACGAACGATGGTTTACGTACAAATCCATTCTCTGAGTTAGTTGACGGTGTGAATTTAGACGAAAATAAGCGTTACAGAACATTTAATAGCCTTTTTGGAGAGTGGGATATTGCCAAGGGATTAAAATACCGTGTAAACTTTGGTCCAGATTTAACAGTAGGTAGAGCTGGTCGTTTCATTGGTGCATTTACAAATAACAACCGTGGTGGCAATGCAACAGGTAGTATTAATGAGCAATTTTTATTCAACTGGACATTGGAAAATATCGTTACTTACAACAAGAAGTTTAAAGATGTTCATAATTTAAGCCTGACAGGTTTACAATCTATTCAGCGCGACCGCGATGAGCGTACAACTATTTCAGTGAATGGTATTCCTGCTGAGTCAGCTTTCTATCATCGTTTAGGTGATGCTAATCAGATTACAGGTGCTAATACAGACTTAATTGAGTGGACTTTGCTTTCTTATATGGGTCGTGTTAACTATGATTTTAAAGAAAAGTATTTGTTCACAGCTACGGTGCGTATGGATGGTTCATCTCGTTTCGGTGCAAATACTAAGTTTGGTATTTTCCCTTCTTTTGCACTAGGTTGGAACTTGTCTGAGGAGCCTTTCATAAAGAGCATCACGGCAATTGATCAATTGAAATTACGTGCTTCTTGGGGAGCAATTGGTAACCAGGCGATTACGCCTTATCAAACTCAAGCCTTGTTAGGTCGTACTGCATATGCATGGGATAATTCTGCAGCCTATGGATATCGTCCTAATTCTATTGGAAATCCTGATTTACGTTGGGAAACATCTACGACATCAAATGCTGGTTTAGACTTTAGTTTCTTCCAAGGTAAAGTATCAGGTTCTGCTGAATACTATGTGACTAACACGACTAATTTGTTAGCTCCACAGCCTCTGCCTACTTCTATAGGTTTTGGTGGATTTACAACTAACGTTGGTGAGACACAGAATACGGGAATTGAATTAACAATTAATACGGTAAATATTGACCGTGGTGGATTCCAGTGGACATCTGATTTCATTTTCAATCGTAACAGAGAATCAATTGTTTCCTTAGCAAATGGTAAGGTTGATGATGTGGGGGCAGGTCGTTTTATTGGTCAGCCATTAAGCGTATTCTTTGACTATAAGAAGATTGGAATTTGGCAGCCATATGAGGCTGAAGCTGCAAAAGCATTTGGAGATAAAGTTGGACAAATTAAAGTTGAGGATTTTAATAAAGATGGTAAAATCAATGCGGATGACCGTCAGATTTTAGGATCTGCTGTTCCATCATTCACTGCTGGTTTAACTAACCGTTTTACTTATAAAGGGTTTGATCTTTCGTTCTTTGTTTTTGCTCGTGTAGGTCAATTAATTCGTAGCCGTTTCCATGATAACGTGAATCAGTTAGCGGGTCGTTACAACAACTTAAACTTGAATTACTGGACTCCAGATAATCTAACGAATGAATTCCCTCAACCGGTCGTTACGCAAGAGTTTCCTAAGTATGGTAGTTCTCTAACGTACTTTGAAGGTTCTTTCTTTAAGATTCGTAACATCAATATCGGTTATAATTTACCAGATAATGTGGCTAAGAAGTTGAAGATGCAAAGTGTACGTATATTTGCTAGTATCCAACAACCATTGATTTTGGCAGAATATCGTCAAAAATACAAGGGTATTGATCCAGAGACTTTTGTTGACGGAGAACAAGGTGTTGGCGGTGGTGAGGTGAATGCGAACGTATCACCTGCTACAAGCGTTACAACCTTTGGTGTGAATCTTAAATTTTAATCAGATTAATTAAATAGTACAGATATGAAAAGCTTTAAAATTTTTAGAAAATTAAGAGTTTTAGCAAATATTAGTTTGATTGGAGTAGTTGCTTTGGGTACTCAATCATGTAATGATTTGTTAGAAGAAGATGTTATTTCGCGTATTGGTAATGATTATATCAATACAGCGAAAGGTTTAAATGATGCGACGAGTGCTGCCTACTCTACCATGCGTTCTTGGTATGGTACAGAGCGTGGTATGAACTTAACCGTATTTGGTACGGATTCATATCAGAACGGAGCAGACGGTAGTTGGAAGTTTATGAATACATATACTACTGACTTTGATACGCGTAATGGACTGGTTGCGGAAGTTTGGAATGATTTTTATCAAGGAATCAATACCTGTAATGCGATTATTGAACGTGCTCCTAAGGTGACAGGATTAACGGATGCGCTTAAAAAACAGCGTATGGCTGAAGCTAAGTTTATTCGTGCGCACCATTATTTTATCTTAACTCAATTATTTGGAGGAGTGGACTTACGTTTGACTGAGACTTTAGCTCCTACCAAAGTTGTAAAAAGGTCCACAGTAGCAGAGCAATATACTCAAATCATTAAGGATTTAACGGAGGCGTTACCGGATTTAGAGAATAAAGCACGCTCAGCTGAATATGGCCGTATTACACGTGCTGGTGCGGAGCACTTATTAGGTCGTGTTTATTTAACCAAGGCAACATCTTCAGCAAAAGCAGGCGATGATTATTCGAAGGCGATTACTAGTTTGAAAAACGTTATTTCAAATTATGGAATGAGTTTATTGCCTAATTTCGCTGATGTTCATAAGCAAGGTAATGAAGCGAATGGTGAGGTAATCTGGTCTATTCAATATACGCGTGACCCATTAACAAATGCGGGTGGTAATAATGCCCACGTATTTTTTGGTATGGAGTATGATGTTCTACCGGGTATGCAACGTGACACGGAGAATGGTCGTCCATTTAAGCGTTATATGCCTACGAAGTATACGTTAGATGTTTTATTTAAGGATAGAGAAAATGATAGTCGCTATAAGAAATCATTTAAGGACACCTATCTTTCTAATAAGCCCGGAAAATACAATACAAGTTTTGATACATCGAAACCATCTGTAACTTTTGCCTTAGGAGATACAGCTATTTACCTACCAGGTGTGGAAATGCCTTTAGCTGAGAGAGCGAAAAAACCTTATCAAGTTTTAGTTCCGTCTCGTTATGATGAGCGTATTTTCCTAGCTATTAATAAGCATTTTGACGGTGGTCGTGTTGATCGTACGCAATTTGAAGGTGGACGTGATTTTATTGCGTTTCGTTTAGCTGATACCTATTTAATGTTAGCTGAAGCTCAATTTTTCTCTGGTGCTATTAGTGACGCTGTAACTACCTATAATGTAGTTCGTCGTCGTGCGGCATGGCCAGGAAAAGAATCAGCTATGTTAATTACAGCGAGTCAATTAGATATTAATTTCGTGATGGATGAGCGTGAGCGTGAGATGTTAGGGGAGCAGTCTCGTTGGTTTGATTTAGCTCGTTGGGGTAATTTAGTAGAGCGAGTTAAGGCTCATAACCCTCAAGCTGCTGCTAATATTAAAGCACACCACGTATTGAGACCAATACCTCAATTACAGATTGATAGAGTGGAAGGTGGAAAAGATGCATTTCCTCAAAATCCAGGATATTAAGATTGATTTGATTTCTTAACTTTAAATTCCGAAGGCCATTTGGTCTTCGGAATTTTATTTAATAAGCATTATGAAAAAGTTATTTATTTTGTTTTTTGGACTTTATGGATTTGTTGCTGTAGCACAAAACCTACCAGTAAGCTTTAAGAATAGTAAAACTTCTGTAGACGTTTCAATCGGTGGAAAGCTATTTACTTCTTATATTTATCCAGGACAGGATGTATTAAAGAAAGCGGTTTTGTTTCCATTGATTTCTGCTAAAGGAACTACGATAACGCGTGGTTATCCAATAGTACCTCGTGCTGGTGAGCGTGTTGATCATCCTCACCATGTGGGTATGTGGTTTAATTATGAGGATGTGAATGGTTTTGACTATTGGAACAATTCTACTAACATTATTGCATCTTTACAGAATCACAAGATGGGAACTATTGTTCACTCCTCTATTGTGAAGCAAGATGCAAAGTCAGGTACGTTAGTAGTTACTGCAGAATGGATAGATGAGGATGGTAAAGGCCAAAAAGTATTGCAAGAAAAGACAACCTATATTTTTTCTGGTACATCTGATTCAAGAACAGTGGATCGCATAACTACTTTAACAGCTGTAGCTGACCAGGTTTTATTCAAGGATGTTAAAGATGGAATGTTTGCTATTCGTGTGGCTCGTCAATTAGAAATTCCTTCGAATAAGCCAGATGTTTTTACAGATGCACACGGTGTGGAAACTAAAGTTCCTGTTATGGATAATACAGGTGTAAATGGAAACTACTCGAGTTCTGAGGGGGTGAGGGGAGAAGCAGTTTGGAGTACGCGAGCTAAATGGATGAATTTGTACGGCGAAATGGATAATCATCCTATTTCAGTTACTATTTTCGATCATCCAGCTAATGTTTCCTATCCAAGTTATTGGCATGCTAGAGGTTATGGATTATTTGCTGTGAATCCATTAGGAGCCAAGGTATTTAGTAATGGTAAAGATGAGCGGAATTTGACATTAAAGAAAGGGGAATCTGTAACCTTTAAGTACCGTACGCTTATTTCTGATCGTCTAAATTCAAAGGAAGAATTAGACAAAATTCAAGCGGAATTCGCGACTATGAAGTAATATTTAAGAAAATACTCTTATTTTTGTAGGATAAAGGGGGCTCTTGTAGCCCCTATTTTCTTTATTCTATGCAATTATCCTTTTTAGGAGCCGCCAGACAAGTTACAGGAAGTATGTTCTTGTTGAAATTAGAGGATGGCTATCAAATATTAATCGATTGTGGTACGGACATGGAGCGAAAGCTCGACTTCGATGAACCCCTAGAGCAAAAATCATTTTTTCCTTTTGATGCTTCATTAATTAACTTAGTGATATTAACGCATGCACACATTGATCACTCAGGAAACATTCCCATGTTATACCGAGAGGGGTATGAGGGTCAAATTCTGTGCACGCCTCCCACGGCTGATTTAGCAGAATTATTGTTGATGGATTCGGCTAGTTTACACCTTCGTCGTTTAAAAGCAGCACAAGGGGATAGTCGAAAGAAGCACAAACAAATGGATCGCTTACTTCGTAAAGGAGATCTTTATCTTCAAAGAGATGTGGAGAATGCGATGGATAATTTTGTGACTTTACAATTCAATCGCAAGTTTATTGTTTTTCCAGGTTTAGAAATTACGTTCGTACCTGCTGGTCACCTTTTGGGTGCCGCGCACGTATTGATTTCTGTTACTGAGAATGGAGAGACAAAGACTATCGGTTTTAGTGGAGACATAGGTCGAGCGAATTATCCTTTGCACATAGACCCTCAACCATTCCCTGAAGTAGATTATTTGATTTGCGAGACTACCTATGGAAATCGAATTCATGAGGATAAGGAAAGTCCAATGGATGCTTTGGGAAGAGTGATTAAAGAAACCTGTATTGATCGACCTGGTCGTCTGGTAATTCCTGCCTTTTCTGTAGGAAGAACACAGGCTGTCTTATATACACTGAATAAATTGATCGAGGAGCGTAATTTTCCTGCGGTTCGTGTTTTTACAGATAGTCCGATGGGGCGCAGTTCTACTAAGATCTATTCTAAATATCTTTCGTATTTAAATCCAGAGGCGCGAGAATTCCATAAGGAAAATGATGAATTGTTTGATGTAGATAATTTGATATTTCTTCAGACAGAAAAGGAAAGTAAAGCTATTAAGGATTACCGGGAGCCTTGTATTATTATTTCGTCATCTGGCATGATTTCTGGTGGTCGCGTGGAGCAACACATAGCTGACAATATTTCGAATACCTATGCTACTATTTTATTGATCGGATATACTGCTGAAGGAACCTTAGGGCGTCAATTATTAGCCGGAACGGATATGATTGTGGTAAAAGAAAGAGAGTATAAAGTGAATGCCCAGATTCGTAAAATTGATGTATTTTCTGGTCATGCTGATCAGACTGGACTTTTGGATTTTGTTAAGCAGCAGAAACCTAGTAAACTTAAAAAGATATTTCTTTCTCATGGAGAGGAGCAAAGTATGCTAGAGTTTGCCTCTATTTTAAATGGATTAGGTTTTAGTGAAGTTATTTTACCCCAAAAGGAAGAGACTTTCGAGCTTTAATTTTATTTTTGTATTAAAATTTATGCCTTATGAAAACATTATTAGAATTCGAAAAGCCTATCGCAGAATTAGAGGATAAATTGATTGAGATGCGAAAGCTTGCTTTAGAGAATAATGTCGATGTGACAGCTACCGTTGCATCCTTGACTGATAAGATAGTAGAATTGAAAAAGGAAACATTTTCGAATTTGACTCGTTGGCAGCGTGTTCAGTTATCCCGTCATCCGGACCGTCCTTATACATTTGATTACATTGAGCATCTCTGTGAAGAATTTATTGAGATTCACGGCGATCGAAATGTGGGTGACGATAAAGCTATGGTGGGTGGTTTTGGAACGATTGATGGAGAAATGACTGTCATGTTTATTGGCCAGCAAAAAGGTCGCAATACGAAAGAGCGCCAATACCGTAATTTTGGAATGCCTAATCCTGAAGGATACCGTAAAGCGCTTCGACTGATGAAGATGGCTGAGAAGTTTAATAAACCAATTGTATGTTTGATTGATACGCCTGGTGCTTTTCCTGGATTAGAGGCCGAAGAAAGAGGTCAAGGTGAGGCGATTGCTCGCAACATTCGTGATATGTTTATGCTGAAAGTTCCTGTGATTTGTGTCATTATTGGAGAAGGGGCCTCCGGAGGTGCTTTAGGCATAGCGGTAGGTGATCGTGTTTTAATGATGGAAAATACATGGTATTCCGTAATTTCTCCTGAGTCTTGTTCCTCTATTTTATGGAGGAGCTGGAATTACAAAGAACAAGCGGCAGAAGCCTTGAAATTAACAGCTAATGATATGTTAGCAAATAAGTTAATTGATGGAATTATCCCAGAACCATTAGGTGGTGCACATCTTCATCCTGAAGAAGCAGCTGCTACATTAAAGGCGGTGATTAAAAAGGAGTTGGCTATCCTTACGGCATTGGATCCTGCTGTGCGTATTGCACAGCGGATTGATAAGTTCGGAGCTATGGGTGAGGTTATTGAATAATATGGCAGTTCCTAAAGCGATTATCTTTGATTTAGGGAATGTCTTATTACCTATTGATTTGTTTAAAACCTATTCCGCCTTTTCAGCTTATTCTAGCTTTAACAAAGAGGATATTTGTTCCATTATCAACGATAATCAACTCTGGGTTCCCTATGAGTCAGGTAAACAATCAGATAGTGAGTTTAGAGAATTTCTGCGTTCTCGTCTTGATTTAACTATTTCAGATCTTGAATTTGATGAAGCTTTCTCTGCATTATTATTGAAATTTCATGAAGGTGTATATGATTGGTTAGCATCCTTGCAATCTCGGTATCACCTTATTTTATTGAGTAATACAAGTTCAATTCATGCAGAGCGTTTTACTAAAGTTTCCTTAGGGCCTTTGGGCCAAAATTTGTTCAGTTTATTTAACCACGTATATTATTCATTTGAGATGGGTTTAGTCAAGCCTGATCCGGCAATATATCATCGAGTTTTATCAGAGCAGAGTTTTTCGCCTTCAGAAGTATTGTTTTTTGATGATAATCTCGCTAATATTAATTCCGCTAAATCTATTGGAATCGATTCTTATTTAATTGATCCCAATCGTAATTTTATACAAATACAAGAAATCTTAGATACCTATGTTAGTTAGTAGCCCCATTTTTGATGTATTATTTAAGCTAGCAGGCTGGAAATTAGTAGGAGAGTTTCCTCAAGATTTAAAGAAAGCATTGGTTATTGTTTGTCCTCATGCCACTTGGAAGGATTTTATTGTGGGATTAGGGGCTCGTTCTTTAATGAGAATGCCTATTTTATTTTGGGGAAAGAGGGAATTGTTTGATGGCCCTTTTGGAGGAATTTTCACTTGGTTAGGTGGCTATCCAGTGAATAGAGGTACTAAATCTAATTTAGTGGATGCCATAGTTGAAATTTACAATTCCAAGGATTCATTTTATGCTGTTTTAGCACCAGAGGGGACACGCAAAGATGTTCAAGAGTTAAAAACAGGTTTCTATTATATCGCTGATGGAGCAAAGGTTCCTTTGATTATGATTGGATTCGATTTTGTGAATAAGGAGATTAAAATACGCGAACCTTATTATACAACAGGTGATTTCAATAAAGATAAACTAGACATCGCTCGCTATTTCCAAACGATTCCTGGTGTTCAAAAATCTTGGATCAAAAATTACTTAACAGAAGCAGCTGAATAGATTAATTGAGCTGTTTTTTTAGATGCACCTGATTTTCCTACTAATTCTTGTAGACTCTTATAGTCTTCCTTTTGCTGTTGATATTTTTTCCCTTTAGTCAATAGCTCCTTGATCCATGCCGTCATGTGGTCTACGGAGAATTTGGCCTGAATTAATTCAGGCACAGCTAATTTATCTAATATGATGTTGACTAGCGAGATATACTTTATTTGTATGACTATTTTTGCCAAAGAATAAAAGACCCAATCCGTCTTATATACCACTATTTGGGGTGTATTTAATAAGGCTGTTTCTAAAGTGGCCGTTCCAGAGGTAACGATTGCCAGTTCAGCTTGTTGAACAATATCATAGGTTTGATCGAATAATACAGGTATCAAGGTTTGATATAACTCCTTCATTTCTGAAACACCAGCAATTACAAAAGAAAGGTCAGGATTTGACACCACTAATGATTCAAATAATGGTAAGGCGGTTTTGATTTCCTGTTTGCGACTTCCAGCTAATAAGGCAATGTAGGATTTACCTTTCAATGCAAAGGAATCATTAGGTTTAAATGCCTGAATAGCATCTTGAAGAGGGTTTCCTACATATTCAGTGTGAATGCCAGCCTCTCTAAACAGTTTTAATTCAAACGGAAATATGACATAAAGATGATCAATCCATTTCTTTAATTCGCCTACTCTACCTTTATTCCAGGCCCAAACTTTAGGAGCAATATAGAAATGTGTTTGGAATCCTTTCTTCTTAGCGATTTTAGCCGCCTTTAAATTGAATCCGCCGTAATCGATAAAAATGATGGCATCTGGTTGAAATGAGTCAATCTGTTGAGTAAAGGTCTTGAATAGTCCCTTTAGGCGTTGTAGATTTTGAATGACTCCTAGTATGCCCATAATTGCTAATTGATTATGGTGTATGAGAATATCAGCACCCTGAGCCTTCATTAAATCTCCACCCCAGGCCTCAATATGGGCCTCATTGTCCAATTTTTTAATTTCTTGGATAAGATTAGATCCGTGAAGATCTCCTGATTTTTCCCCTGCAAGGATGAAATATTTCATTTCTATTCTCCGAAGTATTCAACGGAGTTTTTATTTGTTTCAATTAAATGAATCTTATGCAAAGTGGCAGATGTTGAGGTGGCTTTAATTTTAGGGGCAAGTATTTTCCAAAATTCCATCACAAGAATCTCACAACTAGCTAATTTACCTTCCATAAAGTCTACATCCAAATTGAGGTTTTTATGATCGACTTTGTCAATAATTTCAGCTTTAATAAGATCTCCTAATTGCTTTAAATCATAAACAAATCCCGTCTCTGGATCTGGTAAGCCTTTTACTGTAACTATTAATTCAAAGTTATGTCCATGCCAATTATAATTTGCACAAGGTCCAAATATGGCTTGATTTTTTTCTTCTGTCCAGGCTGGATTGAATAAGCGATGTGCTGCGTTGAAATGTTCCTTACGGATAACGTATACCATTGTTTTCAGTTTTTGTGGAGGGACTCTGGGAAAACAATAGCAGAGTTCCAATAATTATACAAAGTTAATAAACGTTCCGGGAATCTGTGTAAATTTGTTTTTTAAATCCTTTTCAAATGATCATAGTAACTGGTGCCGCAGGCTTTATTGGTAGTTGTTTGATTCAAAAGTTAAATGAATTGAAATTTCGTTATATCATAGCGGTAGATGATTTCTCTTCTGAAGAAAAGAATCGAAATTTAGAAGGGAAGTCTATTATGGTTCGTGTAGATCGGCAAGATTTATTTACATGGTTAGAGAAAAATAATCGAGAGGTAGAATTCTTTTTTCATATTGGAGCTAGAACAGATACGACGGAGTTCGATACAAAGATCTTTGATGAGCTTAATGTAGCATATTCTAAGAAGGTTTGGGAGGCATGTGTAGCATATCAGATTCCATTAGTATATGCGAGCTCAGCTGCAACTTATGGCTTAGGTGAAATTGGTTATGAGGATAATGAGAATACTATTTCTTCATTAAAACCGTTGAATCCCTACGGTGATTCGAAAAACAACTTTGATATATGGGCCTTACAGCAAGATAAAAAACCATTTTTCTTTGCTGGATTAAAGTTTTTCAACGTCTATGGTCCCAATGAATACCACAAAGGACGTATGGCCTCCGTTATTTGGCATGCCTATCGTCAAATTCAATCAAACGGAGCACTTAAATTATTCAAATCTCACCGCGATGACTTTAAAGATGGGGAACAAATGCGTGATTTTATTTACGTAAAAGACTTAATCGATGTGTGTTTGTTCTTGATGGAACATCGCAAAAATTCAGGTATTTATAATTTAGGGACAGGCAAGGCGCGTTCTTTTAATGATTTAGGAAAGGCAACCTTTACGGCTTTGGGATTAGAACCTAAAATTAACTACATCGATACACCGGAAGATATACGGGATAAATACCAATATTTTACGGAGGCAACTATGGATAAGTTACGTTCAATCGGTTATACGAAGGATTTTACCAGTCTAGAAGACGGAGTGAAAGATTATGTACAAAACTACTTAGTTAAGCAGCTGTATTATTAAGCATCTTTTTTAAGCCCTCCTCTGCAAAACCTTTTCCATAGGCGAACAATTGTATGTTCGCGGCAAATATGGAAAGAAAGGCAATTCCAATACTTTTTGTGTTGAAAAAAGCAGCTATAAAAATCAGCATACTATAAGCGATAATTCCGGATAAAAGGAATAAGCCATATATTGGCATGGCTAATAACGTAATTCCAGTAAGGACGTAATAGCTGAAAAATAAGAATGGGAAGAAATGGACAGCTTTTAATTCTTTGGGGAAGAAACGGCTGATGTTGATGCGTGCTCTTCCAAAGAAATGTAATTGCTTATAGAATTGTCTGAAGTCAGTTCTACGCTTGTGGTAGATGAAGGCTTTTGGGATTAATCCAGACTTAAATCCTAGGGATATACAGCGAATACTAAATTCGATGTCTTCGCCCATACGAGTAATTTTAAATCCTCCAGTGGCTTGGTATACTTTTCGGGAGATTCCCATATTAAAACTTCGCGGATGAAATTGTCCACCGATGTTTTTTTCTTTACCTCTGATTCCGCCTGTTGTGAAGAAAGAGGTCATGGAATAGCTAATGGCTTTTTGGATGGGAGTAAAGCTGGGATGATCTTGATCTGGCCCTCCAAAAAGGTCTAAACCTTCCGCTTGCACTGCTTTATCCACCTCCGTTAAATAAGATGGTTCTAACAGTGCGTCTGAATCGAGGATAATGAAGTAATCTCCTTTTGCACGTTCAAATGCATAGTTTCTTGCGAAACCCTGGCCGCCGTTTTCTTTTACATAATAGGCTAACGAAAAACCATCTTTGTATTTATCAATGATGGCTGAAGCATCTTCTGTTGATCCATCCTCTATGACTACTACCTCAAAATCTCTGAATTCCTGCGTTTGAATGCAAGCTAATAACTCATCCAACTCTTGAGGTCGGTTATAGACAGGGATTATCAGGCTGTAGGCCGGCGTTTTCATCTTATATGGTACGAAGCGTTGCTTTGCTAGCAGATATGATTTGATCGTATTCTGAATCCCCTAATGCGGCAGATAAGAACCATGATTCGTATTGAGATGGAGGTAAATAAATTCCTTTATCCAACATGCCTTTAAAATATTTTCCAAATAAGGCGGTATCTGATGTTTTTGCATCGCTAAAATTGTTAACGGCTTTGTCTGTGAAGAACAAAGTAAACATAGAGCCAATTTGATTGATGGTATAGTTAAGCCCCATAGACTTTAAGTCCGCGCTTAACGCATCTTTTAAAGCTGATCCACGAGCTGCTAATTCAGCATATACCTTTGGATTATCAGTAATTAGATTTAGCATAGCTAAACCTGCTGTAGTTGCCAAAGGATTTCCAGATAAAGTGCCTGCTTGGTAAACGGGTCCAGCTGGCGCTATCATATTCATAATTTCAGCCTTTCCACCATAAGCACCTACCGGAAGTCCTCCTCCAATAATCTTACCTAACGTAGTAAGGTCTGGCTGAATTCCTGCTATACCTTGGTATCCAGCAGCGGAAAGGCGGAAACCTGTCATTACCTCATCAAAAATAAGTAAGGCACCATACTGCTTGCACAATTTTTGAACGGAGGCTAAATATCCCTCTTTGGGGATCACTAAGCCCATATTTCCGACCACAGGCTCGAGTATGATGGCGGCTACCTCGGTTGGATTTGCTTTAAAAAGGTTTTCTAAGCTGTCTAAATCATTATATACAGCCGTCAATGTATCTCTTGCAGTCGATACCGTAACACCAGGGCTATCAGGTGTACCTAAAGTAGCCACACCAGAACCAGCTGCAATAAGGAAAGAATCACCATGACCGTGATAGCAGCCTTCCATTTTAATAATTTTATCTCGCTTCGTATAGGCTCTTGCCAGGCGTATAGCTGCCATCGTAGCTTCCGTCCCGGAATTTACTAAACGAACCTTTTCAACAGATGGAATCATTGAAATGATTTTCTCTGCGATTAATACTTCATTATAGGTAGGTGCGCCGAAAGAAAATCCATTACTTAATGCTCCACGTACAGCTTCTTCGATAACTGGATGTGCTTGCCCAAAGAGCATAGGACCCCATGATCCAATTAAATCAATGTAGGAATTGCCATCGACATCATGCAAATAGGCTCCTTTTGCCGACTTAATAAATACAGGGTTTCCTCCCACTGATTTGAAGGCGCGAACAGGAGAGTTAACCCCACCTGGAATTAATTCTTGAGCTCTTTCAAAATAGGCCGCACTTAAAGTAGACATCTTATTTCTTCTTAGGATTCTTAGTTGCTGTTTTTTGCTGCTCCTCCATCGTCTTCAATTGTGTTTGAAGGTATTGAGAGAACTTTGATTTTTTAGGACCACCACCAGCAGCGATTTTCTTGCGATTCTCGTCTAATAAAGCTTTGATTTTATCCTCGTCCACAAATTTGCGAATCGCTAGTTGTTGACCGATTGTTACTAAGTTAGATACGAAATAGTAGAAACTTAAACCAGCAGGAAAGGAGTTCATGACGAACATAAAAATGACAGGCGTTATATAGGCCATCATTTTCATATTAATAGGTTGTCCAGGCTGATCTGGTGTGATTTGGTTGTTGTAATAACCGTATGCTAATTGAGAAACGGTCATTAATAAACAGTATAAACTGACATGTGATCCATAAAATGGAATGTTGAAAGGGAGAGTAATAAAAGAATCATAGGTGGATAAATCGTTTGCCCATAAGAATGATTCTTGGCGCAAGTTGATCAAGTTAGGGAATAACATGAATACTGCCATCAATACAGGCATAGTAGCTAAGACTGGTATGCAACCGCTTAATGGATTGACTCCTACTTCGCCATACAACTTCATAGTTTCTTGTTGTACACGCGCAGCATCATCACCAATTTTTTCTTTAATTGCAGCAATTTCTGGCGCTAAAATACGTGTCTTAGCCATTGAGACATATGACTTGTAGGTTAGTGGTAATAAGGCTGTTTTAATAATTAACACTAAAACGATAATTAATAGGCCGTAATTAGTAAACAAACTTTCCAAGAATCCGAATAAGGGAACAAAGATGTATTTTGTGATGGGCAATAAGAAATCATAGCTCAATTTAACATTTTTACTAAACTCGGGGGCCTCTACCTTCTTTACAATTTCATAATCATTAGGGCCAAAATAGAATTGAAATGACGATTTCCCAGCTGATAAATCTTGGGCAGATGCAATGATCTGTGCATCTAAGGTTTTAATGTTGACTGAATCTTCTAAATTAGGGGTAGCAGTTAAAGCTGCCGATTTAAACATAAAGCCCTGAGGAATTAAACCAGAAAGGAAATACTTCTTTTTAAAGCTTATCCATTTAGTGCTTTGGTCTAAATTTTCATTTGCTACCGAGCTTGGATTCTCAGATAAGTAATCAAATTCCTCATCTTCCGTTAATAAATAATTAATGGTTGCCTTACGCTCTTCTGTAATATCCTTTTCTGTTTGATGTACTTGTTCTTTCCAATGGATAAAATAGTCTCCACCTGTTAAAGCTACTGATTTAGCATCCAACTGGTAATCTAGTAGAAAACCAGTTTCAGGTAACAGATAGCTGGAAGAAATGACTTGACCATTTGTTAATGCTCCTGTAAAGCTTACCTTATTACCCGATTGAACCCCAGCAAAATCCAGATTAGCCAATTTTACTTTTCCCGCCGCAGTGGGTAATTCAATACTGAATTCATCTTTAGACGAGTTATATAAAAACAAACCATCTGATTTACCAGCATTGAA
>JBILCC010000080.1:0-7384 GCA_044353355.1 Aquirufa sp. | reverse complement strand
CAGATGTATTACCTAATTGAATGGAGTTAGAACTCGCCACGATAGCGCCATTTCCGATTGCAGTAGCATTCGTTAAGTTTGCGGCACCTACATCTGCAGCATTACCTACGACTAAATTATTAGAACCCGTCGTATTCGTTAATAAAGAATTATTACCGATAGCTGTATTTCCTGATCCAGTAGTATTTGATTTTAAGGCTTGATTACCTAAACCTGTGTTATTTGAACCGGTCATATTTGCACTCAAAGAGTAGTTACCAAGACCCGTGTTATTTGAACCTGTGGTATTTAGGTAAATCGAATAAGTACCGATTCCAGTATTTGCACTACCGGTTGTATTAGCTCTCAAAGAATGTGAACCTACAGCAGTGGATCCCCAAGTGGTAGAATTTAACAAGCTATAAGAACCTATAGCTGTATTGTCACCTTGATCAACCACTTTTTGTAATGTTCCTACCCCTATTCCCACATTGTTAATACCGGATTTTAATTTATTTAATGAGTTTGCACCTACAGAAGTATTAAAGGAACCCACCGTATTATCAAATAAGGAATTAGCACCTACGGCTGTATTACCAGCGCCATTATCCCAGCTTATGCCTGTATTAGCCGTAAACCTACCCGTACCATTATTACTATATAAAGCCTTACTTCCTAAAGCTGTATTTTGGACTGCCTGTGTATTACTATGCAAGGCATCAAGTCCAACACCCGTGTTATCACTACCCGTTGTATTTAACTCCAAAGCACCAGATCCTACCGCAATATTGCCAATACCCGATGTATTTGACATCAAAGTAGTACTTCCAACACCTGTATTAGCCCATCCAGTAGTATTATCCATTAATGCTTTCCAACCCACTGCCGTATTTACGCCTGTGGTAGTATTAGACTTCAATGCATCTACCCCTATAGCCACATTATTCATACCGGTAGTTGTATTTACCAGCGCATTATTCCCAATGGCAATGTTATTTGTTCCAAAAGTATTCACCCCATTCGCCGCATTCATTGCATAGGGTACAGCTTGAAGCTGTGTTGCGCCTAGCGATTTGTAGCCATCGCCTACGTCTACTTTGGTCGCCAAATACATAGCAGCAACATTCCAGTTAACCGCAGATAGATTTGTACCAACGGAAACCGTAGTCGCAGTTCCCACGACTAAGTTTATTTCACCCGTTTCAGAGGTAGTCACGGTGTGTTCCTCCGTGTAGACCGGCGTGTTTGTGGCCGCCGTAGGAATGATAGAAAATTGCACCTTAATCGACTTAGAGACGATTGGTTTCCCTACGTTATCGACGATAAGGGCTTGGTAGGTGAAACCCTTGTTTTGGGCATTTAAAGCAGTTGCGCCTAATAAAATAAAAATTATGGCTAGTAATTTTTTCATTAAAATACTGTTTAGAATCGTTGATTTTTTATTTCATCTTTTGACAATTCAAGTCAACATTAAATGTATTAAAATAAATGCCAGAATTTTAAAACTATTTATTTAACGGTCAACATGTTATCTATTCATTCTCCGCTAGCCCAGCGAATAAATGAAGACCAAAACCGAATACTAAATAAATGAATTCCGCTAGCGCAATTTGGGTATAAAATCCATCGAGGTCGGAATTGCCAAAAAACTGAAAATCTGCCATGGCTAATCCCACACAAACTAAAAAATTGAGTGAAACTAAAATTTTAACCATCAAACCCATGCCATCCATTTTGAATGCCTTTAAATAACCTTCCGTCGCATAGAAGAAAAAAGGAATGACTAATAATGCTTTGAAATTTTTCATCGTGTTTTCGTTTTTGTTTCCCCAAAATTGCGACAGTAGTACGCCAATAGTTGGCGACTTATTAATAAATCACTAGTTTAGGATCATGAATACCACCGATCGGCTTAAAGAGCTCAACAACCTATTCCTGCGTAAAACATTTCTGATGCGAGCGTCCATGGTGAGCTCGTATTTTACAGAACACTTTGACCAGCTGAGCTATAGTGAGCGAAGTTTTAGCCGCGACATCAAAGCATTGAAAGAAAAATTAGCGGAACGTTATCCCAGCTTAGAGGAAACAGAAGGGGACTTAATTCGCTATTCGAAATCAGAAAATCGCTTTTACTACATCCGTGATGACATTAGTGCCTATCCATCCTTTTCGGAAAAGGAATTAGACCAAATCGCCTCCATTATCGATTTTAATAAACATTTATTTACAGGCGGAAATGGGAATGGGATAGTGAATAAGTTGCGGGCGATCTCTTTGGAAAACAACCTCATAAAACACGAAGAAATCGCACACTGGCCAGCCATCGAACTCATTAATGAGGGGGATAGATCTGGATCTGAACACGTAAAATTTCTGGTAGACGCAATAGCAGGAAAACAGTTGATCGAAATAACGCACAAAGGCTTAACGGCTAGCTCTCAGGTAAAAACGATTCATTGCCTGCCCCTACTCATCAAGGAATACAATAACGGGTGGTATACAGGCTGGTATTTGTTATTTCAAGAGGTGGATCAAAAGGAAACGGTCAACAAAATTTCACTTAATCAACTGCGGCTGTTCGCTTTAGACCGAATAGGCAACCTTCGTTTAAGTAGTTTACCACATAAAACGCGCATACATCCCTCCTTTCAGCCAAGTGACTTTTTCAAACATAGCCTCGGCTTATTTCGGGGGGCTCGGGAAGCTGAAAAAATTATCTTACGAGTTCAGGACGATTCATGGATTAAAGAGTACTTACCCAAATACCCCATACATCCCTCACAAATTCAAATAGACGAACAATTATTCGAACTTACCATTGAAATAAATAAAGATGTCGAAAATTTTCTTTTTCGGTATGCCACTGAATTACAGGTAATTGAACCATTCCATTTAAAAGAACAGCTACAAAAAAATCTCAAAAAAGCCCTTCAGCTTTATCAGTAAACTGATAATATGAGAGAGTGGTGTTTGATAATCGAGAAATAGGTCTACCTTCGCTTATTACAAAATCAATTAGTGGTTTGGTGTGCATCAAGATGAAAGAACTTTTCTTTCATCTTTTTTTTTAACTTAGGTTTTCTAAACCTATAAAAAGATGCAAAGACGTGATTTTATCCAGAGCTCCCTGTTAGCAGGTGGCCTCAGCGGAATTCCTTCCTCCCAAGCAATTCCTGCTAAACCTAGTTTACAACCTTCTATTAAATTAAGTGTCTCCAGCTATTCCTATTGGCATTTCAAGGGAGATAAATTCCCCATTGAAAAAGTAATAGATGAGGCTGCGGCACTCGGATTAGAAGGAATCGATGTGTTACATCGCCAAATGGAAAGCGAAGACAACGCTTATCTTCAGAAACTTAAAAAGCATGCCTTCGTAAACGGCATCGCGATGACCTGCCTTTCGATCCACCAGGGATTTGTCACACCAGATAAAGAGGAATTAAAAAAACACGTAGATCACACAAATCACTGCATTGAACTAGCTTATAAGATGGGTATTCCCTGCCTCCGTTTGAATACAGGGAGATGGAATACAATCAAATCCTTTGACGACTTAATGAAAAACAGAGGAATCGAGCCCATTCTACCGGGTTATACCGAAGATGATGGATACAAATGGTGCGTGGACGGCATTCAACAATGTTTGAAAAAAGCGGAAGAATGTGGCGTTTTATTAGCCTTAGAAAACCACTGGGGTTTAGGATCTACGCCAGAAGGCATGATTCGAATCCAAGATACGGTGAACTCACCGTGGCTCGGATTATTAATGGATACGGGGAATTTCCTAGAAGATCCTTATGATAAACTGAAGATGGTGGCTCCACGCGCAAGTTTTGTGCAAGCTAAAACGTATTATGGAGGCGGAGAATGGTATTCATTAGACCTTGATTATGACAGAATTGTTAAAATTTTGAAGGACGTGAACTACCATGGCTACATTTCCATCGAATTTGAAGGAAAGGAAGATCCGAAATCGGGCGTTCGAAAAAGTGTGGAACTTTTACGAAAAGCATTAGCTAAGTAGATTCGATGCATTTTTGACTTTTAATAGACAAACCTATGTATTCCTATGATTAATCAACAAAATTCACGCCGGGACTTCCTCAAGAATGCTGGCCTTTTAGGAGCTGCAGCAGCTTTCCCTAATATACTTTCGAAATTGCCAGGCGAAAAAGTCAATTTAGCTTGTATCGGTATCGGTAATCAAGGTGGATTAGATGTAATGTCACTTTACAATACGGGCCTAGCGAATATCGTCGCTCTTTGTGATGTAGATATGGGCGCTCCACAAACCTTAAAGGTTTTAGAGAAATTCCCAGATGTACCTCGCTTCCAAGATTTCCGTCAGATGTTTGACAAAATGGGATCGAAAATCGAAGCCGTTTCCATCGGTGTTCCAGATCATTCCCACTTCCCTATTTCGATGATGGCGCTAGGATTAGGCAAACATGTGTTTGTGGAGAAACCAATGGCGCGTACCTTCCATGAAATTGAATTGATGATGGCCGCGGCGCGTAAGCACCCGAAAGTAGTGACTCAAATGGGTAACCAAGGCCACTCAGAAGGAAATTATTTCCAATTCAAGGCTTGGAAAGAAGCGGGCATTATCAAGGATGTGACATCGATGAGCGCCCATATGAATTCGCCTCGTCGTTGGCACAAATGGGATCCTAAAATCACTAAATTCCCAGATGCCGAATCGGTACCTTCTACGTTAGATTGGGATATTTGGCAAGGTGTAGTACAACCACATGATTACCAAAAGGATTTTGTGAACGGCCAATGGCGCTGCTGGTTTGACTATGGTTTAGGTGCACTAGGTGACTGGGGAGCCCATATTATGGATACGGCACATGAGTTTTTGGACTTAGGCTTGCCTACAGAAATCAACATGCTAAGGGCAGATGGTCACAATAATTTCTTCTATCCAATGTCATCCACCATTCAGTTTAAATTCCCGGAACGCAAAAACATGCCTGCCATGGATATTACGTGGTACGATGGCTTGAACAATATTCCGCCAGTTCCAGCGAATTATGGGACAAATGAATTAGATCCGAATATCCCACCAGCAGGCAATGGAAAAATTCAACCAGCAAAATTAAATCCTGGCAAAATCATTTACAGCAAGGATTTAACCTTCAAAGGAGGATCGCACGGAAGCACACTTTCTATATTAGGAGACGCAGCAAAAGATTTAAAATTACCAGAGGTTCAAGCGAGTCCTTCAAACCACTATGCGAACTTCTTGAAAGCGTGTATGGGTCAAGAAAAAACCCGTTCACCCTTCGAAATCGCAGGTCCATTGAGCCAAGTGTTCTCGCTAGGTGTTATGGCCCAAAAATTGAATACGAAACTTCAATTCGATCGCAAGACAAAACAAATCACCAACAACTCGCTTGCGAATTCACTCTTAGTAGGTGCGCCTCCAAGAAAAGGTTGGGAGCAATACTATAAAATCTAAAATTCTGGTACCACGTCAGGGATGAGCAATCGTCCAGCAGTGGCTGCTTTAATCTGTTCAATTGAAACCCCGGAGGCACGCTCTTTTAAAACAAAGCCGCCTTCGGGGTTTATATTTAAACATATATCATTATCTTGAGGCTGATTAATATCAGGTTTTGGCAATATTAGCTCCGCTGTTCGGCATTTTTACCTCTTTCATACTCTTGTACTATTTAAGCTCCTTAAATAGGTCCAATACCTTTTTAGCCCTGTTTTTCTTGTGTTGCAATTCCGTTTTGATGGTCTATTTTGGCTTGCATTACAGCAAAATAGAGTTCTGGGAAGGTATCTGTTTTGTACATTTCTTGCCTCTTTCTTTTCTGCTAGGACCAGCTCTATTTTTCTATGTCAAAAACACGGTTTCAGAGGATAAGCGACTACATAGATATGATTTATTGCATTTGATTCCGGCAGTTTTCGTTGGGCTAGCCACTTTACCTTTCACGACTTTACCGCTAGCGACCAAGACGGCGATGGCGCATGAGATTGTGAATATTACAGAAGATTATAATTTAAATTTTCAATGGGTAACTTTTGAGCAGATCTTGGTAGGTCGCTCTATCCATTTAATGTTGTATTGCCTTGCCTCAATCATTTATTTCTCCTGGAACAAAAGGTATTTACTAAATAAATACGGCTCATTACCTTCGAATCATCGATTGATTCAAAAATGGATTTTCTCTTTGATCTTTTTACAGATGATCATTGCGGGGAATAACCTAGGGCATATGTTAACGATTTATTCGCATAACTATGCCATTTTCGGAATTCCATCCAACATCATATTTAATGAGGCACGATTTTTTGCGATTTGCGGAGGAGGATTTTTTGTCCAAAACTTTATCTTATTTCTCTTTCCCAAAATCCTTTATGGTAACGTTTCCTACGAGGTAGAATTAAGAGAATCGAACATCTTGCAAGAAATCAAAACTAGCTTACCTAAGAGGACTGTTGTTCCCCGTGAATTCGACAAAGATTTAGAAAACTACCTGAACACACATCCCTTTGTGAAGAAAGATTTTTCTTTGTCCCAAATGTCCTTTGACCTAAAAATGCCAGAGCGTTTTCTTTCTACCTACTTTAACAAGGATTTAGAAAAGACTTTTGGAGAATGGAAAAATGACTTGCGTATTAAATATGCCTGTCAATTAATAGAGGAGGGGAATGCCAAAAAGATCACCATTGAAGCCATCTCAACAGATGCTGGTTTCGTCTCACGTTCGAAATTCATCGACGCCTTTAAAGCAAGAAAAGGAGTGACTCCTTCCGCCTATATTAAAGAAAAAGCAGGAGCATAAGCACCCACCATTCCAATTGTTTTTATTGTGCTACTGGCAGAAGGCCTAATTGCTGCATAAAGACCATGTTATCCATGAAATCTTGCTCTTCAGCAATCTTTCCATCTTTCATTTTCGCGATAGTACAACCAATCACATCCACTGTCTTGCCTGTCGCTGGAATACCAAAGAAAGTACCTGTATGCTTTCCTTTGAACTGCCAGTGCTTCACTAATTTATCTCCATCAGCAAACATTTCTTTCACGATAAATTGACGTTCCGAAAAGCCCGTTACATAATTCGAATAATAGGCTTTTGCATTCACCTTACCCTTCACCTCAGGAACGGTGTGCAAAACGGCATCATCCACATAGGCCGAATCAAATATATCCGTGCGACCTTCATTCACAGCCACATCAAAAACACGCGTATAAAAGGCCATGTTTGCTGCACCTAGTTTAGCCTTTTGATCCGCTTCTGATGTGCAGGAGAATAATCCAGCCACCACACAAAGAGATAAAATAATTTTTTTCATTTTGTTTGATTTATAGTTTACCAAATGTAAAAAAGCCTCCAAGTCACACAAAAAAATCTAAAAATCATTTGTTCCCATTTGCGCATTT
>JBILCC010000020.1:0-21693 GCA_044353355.1 Aquirufa sp. | reverse complement strand
TTGAATGTTTTTTTTGTGCCACGGCGCCGTCGTATTTACAGCCATCTGAACCGCTAACGCTATCATCAGCAGCGTAAACAAAATTAACACCCAGCGAAAGATTTTTTGATTCTTGTTCATAGTTGATGCGTGATGATGGCGGAGCCTTTGGTGATTTCTGACCAGGAATTAAGACCTGGAAAGTGCAAAGATATACAACCGGCGGTTTCCATCTGGATCGTATCGCTGGTTAAATAAGAGACTAGATAAGAAATGGACGGATTATGAGCTACTAGATATAGGATAGGTTCTGTCCGTTTTGCGATTTCAGTCAAATAATCTGGGCCGCTGGAGATATACCAAAATTCAGATAGCTCAAATTCTGAGAAGGGCTTGCCGAGTAATTCGGCTGTTTCGCGTGTGCGAATGGCATCGGAAATCAACCAAAATCCTGCCGGAAATTGCTTCAAATGCATCCATTCTCCTAATAAAAGTGCTTCTTCAATACCTCTCTCCGAGAGATGGCGACCCTTATCGTCAGCGGTGTGTGGGCCCGCATGAGCATGGCGAATGAGTATGAGTTCCATTAGTTGAAATCTGCTTCCGTTAATAAGGGGAATTTGCCTGATTTGTGTTCGGCACCCATTTTTACGTAATGCGACGGGCCAAATTTCAAGCGATTAATTTGATCTTCATTTAAGGTCTTCACGACTTTAGCGGGAGTTCCTAAAACGAGGGAATAGTCAGGAATTTCCATTCCTTCAGTAACTAAGGCATGTGCACCAATGAGGCAATATTTGCCTACTTTGGCCCTATTTAAAACAGTTGCTTGCATACCCACCAAGCTCCCTTCACCTATTTCAGCACCATGTACTATCGCTCCATTACCTATCGTTACATTAGGCCCGATAATGGTTTTATCTCCCTCATCTGCATGCAAAACGGCATTATCCTGGATATTGCAGCCTTCTCCTAGATGTATTTCCTCTACATCTGCCCGAATAACAGCGCCATACCAAACAGACACATCCTTAGAAATAAAAACGCGGCCCATTACGCTGGCCGTGGGTGCAATAAAAATCGCCATATGCTATTTACTTTATTGGCCAAATATACCTTAAATTGCGAATCGATGAAAGAATTCTACGAATTTGGGCTTTGGCAAAAACAAGATCATATCGCTTCTATAGGTTGTGGGTATGGCTGGTGGGAAGTAGGATTATGCATACATTATCCTGCACAGCATCTAGTGCTGGTAGATCCACTGGTACAAGAAGAGGACATACAGGATAGCATAGACTATTTCACAGAGAAAACGGGTTTAACCTGGAAGACAGAAGTGGAGGTGAATCCCGTGAAGCTTGAAAGAAAAGATCAAATCTGGATATTTAATGCCTGGCATGAATTCGAAGATAGAACCGAAATGCTTGCTAAAATTTACAAGGCCTTAAACGACGGAGCTACCGTTATCATCGAAGAAGAAGTCTCTAAAGTTGAGCGATTACAACACAATGGATGCGGTAAAGACCTCTTTTTTGAGCAGGAAATCATCGACGAATTTGAGCAAGTGGGACTTCATTACGTGGCCACCCAAATCAAAGACGAGGTAGCCATTTACCTTAAATTCCGAAAATGAAAGGCGTTTTTTAGCTTAAATAAAATCCTTTTCGCAAATTTGCAGCGGAAATAAAATACATGTCAACAATCGAACGTCCCTTTATTATCGGTATCACAGGAGGTAGTGCCTCAGGTAAAACCCTCTTTTTAAGCCGATTAATGGAGCAGTTCAAGACGGATGACATTTGCCTTTTGTCCCAGGACAATTACTATCGTCCCATCGAACACCAAACCAAAGATCACAACGGAATAGAGAACTTCGATCTTCCAGGGGCCATTGATGACAAAGCTTTTGCCGCTGACATTGAACGTTTACGGAATGGAGAGGTAGTAAGTCGTGTCGAATACACCTTCAATAACACGGAGAAAGTGCCTGACATGTTGCATTTTCATCCGCGTAAAATCTTAGTGGTTGAGGGTATTTTTGTGTTTCACTTCCCGGAGGTGGCACAACTTTTGGACCTCAAAATCTTCATCGATGCACAAGATAAAATCAAATTAAAGCGCAGAATCAAACGTGATAATGAAGAGCGCGGATACGATTTACAAGATGTGATGTACCGCTGGAAATACCACGTAAAACCGACGTACGAGGAATACATTCGTCCTCACAAACGTAGCTGCGATATCGTGATCCCGAACAACCACCACTTCGAAAAAGGACTGGATGTAATCGTTTCTTACCTAAAGAATCAGATCTAGGTTATAGTGCAAACCTTTGTTTTCCTGTTGTGCCCTGGCGTGTTTGATAATCAAATAGGCCACATTAATCATATTTCTTAATTCGCACAAAGGCACGGTAATTTTCGATTGACGGTACAATTCTTCGTGCTCTAAATAGATTAATTCCAAACGATCATAGGCCCTTTTCAATCGGCGATCCGTCCGAACAATTCCCACATAATTAGACATGATTGACTCTAACTCACGGGTCATCTCTGTTACTAAAACCATCTCCTCCGGATGACGTGTGCCATCATCATTCCAAGAAGGAATACCTTCAGGCATCACCTGCGTGCCATACTCAGACACCGATTTTTCGAAAGCGCGGTGTGCATAAACAATAGCTTCTAATAGCGAATTGGATGCCAAACGATTTGCTCCATGCAAGCCCGTAAACGAGCACTCGCCAGCAGCATACAAGTTTTCTATATTGGTTTGGCTATATTCATTCACAATAATTCCGCCACATAAATAATGCTGTGCGGGAACGACTGGAATCATATCTTTGGACATATCAATACCCAACACTTGTAAGCAGTGGTTATAAATCATCGGGAAATGCTGCAAAATTTCCTCTTTCGGAATGTGACGGGTATCTAGGAAAACATGGTCCGTTCCATTCTTTTTCATCTCTGAATCAATCGCTCGAGCCACAATATCCCGAGGGGCTAAAGACAGTCGCGCATCGTATTTTTCCATAAAAGTGGACCCGTCTTGATTCTTTAATATTCCGCCGTGTCCACGAACCGCTTCCGAAATTAAAAAAGATGGTTTCTTGCCAGGATTGTATAAGGCAGTGGGGTGAAATTGAATGAATTCCATCCCTTGAACAAAGCCTTTCGCCCGATAGGCCATCGCGATACCATCACCGGTTGCTATCGTCGGATTCGTGGTCGATTGATACACTTGACCGATTCCTCCCGTCGCAAGAAGCGTGGTTTTTCCTAAAAAGGTTTCAATCTTATTCGTCTTGAGGTTCAATACATAGACTCCAAAACACTTTTTACCCGGCGTATCTTTCGTTACTTTCTCTCCTAAATGGTGTTGGGTAATTAAGTCTACGGCAAAATAATGTGTGAAGAAATCAACTGATGAATAGGATTTAACTTTGGCTAATAAAGCACGCTCAATCTCATTTCCTGTCGAATCCTTGTGGTGCAAAATACGCTTATCCGAGTGGCCTCCTTCTTTAACTAAATCAAAACTACCATCTGCCTGGCGATCAAATTCCGTGCCATATTCGATCAATTCCTTGAGGCGTTCTGGCGCCTCTTTTACCACGATTTCCACCACCTTGCGATCACTCACAAAGTCCCCGGCCACCATTGTATCATCAATATGTTTTTCAAATGAATCCGTGGTATCCCAAACTGTGGCAATTCCACCTTGCGCATATTTTGTATTCGTTTCTTCTGCAACGGTCTTCGTTATCAAAGCAATTTTGATAGGAATTTGGCGTTGTTGAAAATAGTCCGCCACTTTTACGGTGTAGGATAAACCAGCAATTCCAGAACCGATGACAATAAAATCGTATGTAGGCATAGGATATGAATAAGGCATGCAAATTAATCAAAAAGAGCCTTCAAACCGAAATGTGGACTTTATTTTGTAGTTTTGCCCCTATAAAATATATAAACCCTTAAAAATCAATTTATAACAAATGGAACAATCGCCTAATAACAATTCAAAAACTGCCCTAATTGTCTTAGCTGTGCTAACGGCAGTATTGGGAGTTTTGTACTTCCGTTCGTATCAAACGACGAAAGATCAAGCAATTCAAATCGAAGAAAAAGCAACTGAACTAGCTAATACACGTTCTTCTTTAGATTCAATCTCTACACAATTAGATGCTAAAATCGCTGAAATCAAATCTTTAGGTGGCCAAGTAGCTGACTTAGAAGCTTTGAAAGTACAATTAGAACAAGATAAAGCCTCGTTAAAGAATTCAAACCATGCAACGATCGCCTCTTATGAAGCGAAGATCAAAGAATACAATGCAGTATTGACAACAAAGGATGGCGAAATCGTAGAGTTGAAAAAGCAAAACGGAATTCTAACAGAAAGCAACCAAACGTTAACAACTCAGAATACAACGTTAAATACAGAGAATTCTGGATTAAAAAACCAGAACAAAACCTTAGCTGATACGCTAACTTCAGTAAGCGAAAAGAACAAAGAATTAGCCCGCAAAGTTAGCATTGCAGCTGCTTTGAAAGCGCAAAATGTAAAAGTGCTAGCCGTTAATGCAAAAGGGAAAGAGACAGAAAGAACTCGTTTGAATGGGAAGAAAATCGAGAAACTAAAGGTGGTTTTTAGCTTAGCAACGAACCCTATAACGAAGTTAGAAAACAAGACTGTTTACATTCGTGTGTTAGACGCTGAAGGAGCTACTTTATCTGATGAAGCCATAGGTTCTGGCCGCATGACTCAAAATGGAAAAGAGTTAGCCTACACGACAAAGCAAACATTTGAGTATACAAACGATGGCCAAACTGTAGCAGTTACCTACCCTCGTGGTCCAGTAGTATACAAGCCTGGTAAGTATTCTGTTGAATTATATGCAGAAGGTTTCCAAATCGGAACAGGCGCATTTGAGGTTAAATAATCTCTTCTAAAAAAATAAAATGGGCCATCTTAAAGGGTGGCCTTTTTTATTTCTTCTTCTGCCAAAAGAAGGTATTGAAACCCTTATTGTAAAGTAAGCTAGCTCCTAAAGTTTGATTGATTTGATAGGAGTTAAACGAGCCTAAGATAGTGGTCTGTACATTTCGATTATACGTCTTTAGACGCAAACTGCCATCCGGTTTCACAAACCATTCTAGAGCCCAATCCCCCAATAATATTTGTGGACTTGTTTGATTTCGAGCATCGGTAAATCCACCACTTCGAGTGATACGCAAACGATCATTGAAGTTATATGAAGCGCGCAATTGTAAATTCGAAAGTATATCTTGATTCAAGGCTCCGCCGCCCAAAGAGACCGAAATATCGAGGTCTTTGTTAATTTTAGAGGCCAAATTACTCAGCTGATTAGATAGCATCTCCGTAAAATTCCCCATCAAATTCCCCAAGGCTAAACCGCTTCCCCCAAAAGGGGAAACCAATTGCCCAAACAACAAGATATTACTCACCTGTCTTGTTAACTCCTGGTCATCTGTTTTAATCCGATTCGTGAAAGCTGTCACCGCACCATTCAAGGTCATGTCCTTCGGATAATCCCGAATCCCTATATCAAAATTGACCCGAGGAGATAATAAACGATCTTGTAAACTAATCGTCACATCGACTGGATAACGACGCTTAAACTCTGGCAAATTACTCTTATTCGTCGTATCTAACAAGATGGGAAACAAGGAGGCATACTGAGTATAAATGGCCTTGATATTCACATTAGCCTCTAATGGATCACCCGTCCACGAGATCTTAGAACCCCGTTGAATGGCGAACTTTTTATTAATCAAGTTTTGAAGAGTAAAGGTATAATCTCCTTGGTCAATGGCATAGTCCCCCACCATTTTAAAAGCTCCTTTTTTATCCAAATTCATCTTAATATCACCCGCCCCATACATGCGCATCACGTCGCCTTTCTTCGCATCAAACTGAACCTCGCCATAAGCCTCCGGTGTCAAAGCTAAACGCAAGTCAAGCGTTATTCCATCTTCCTGCAATTTCGTGGATACAGCAACGGCGGCTACCGCTACATCCGCATCAGTTAATTCGCTCACAAAACTGTAATCCTCCGCCTCTGTTGCATCCTCTTCCCGATCTAAAGGAATAAATAACCTTGTCCCTTTTTCGGTCTTTAAATCTGCAGAAACGATCAAGTTATCCAATGATCCAGATACCCGCATAGGACCAGACGCATAACCTAAACCATAATAAATCGAACTAGGCCCTCTAGTGGTATTTAAGAGTTTATAATGATCCAGATTTGCCAGAATGTCAAGTTCGAAAGGCTTCCCTTCTGGAAACTGAAGCTTCGTATTGACTAACGCTTTATTGCCTTCAGGATCTAAGACTTTCCAGTTTTTAGCATAAATAGTCCGCGGCGTAAAGTTCACTGTATCAGATACAGACATCGATGTTTTCAAATAATCAAATACAGCTCCCGCCTTTGAAAAAACAATATCTCCCGTAATCTCCGGTTTTGTAGGCATACCACCTATGTGCAAATTACCTGATGCTGAGCCCTTTAAATCAGAGAAAATCCCCTCAGTAAATGGCTCTAAGATCTGTAAATCCGTCTGATTTAACTCGGTATCCATATTCAACTTTTGCTCCTCCTCATAAGGCAGGTAAGTTCCAGTTAAAGACAAGACAGATTCCCCAAGGCGGTTTAAATTAATATTTAAATCCATCTTCTTATCATCCGCCAAATAGGTACCTACACCCTGCAAATTTCCAATATAGAACTTGTTTAAACGTAAAGAATCCACTAATATCCAGGAATCTAAACGCGTATTTTTGTACCAATCTTGAATGGCAATTTCACCGTTTAATTCCCCCGTCGTCTTAGTGGCAAACAAGGGTTTTAATGTGGATAACTGGAAATGATTTGCACGTAATTTGATAGTCTCTGTCGTGTCATTTGAAAGACTTCCTTGCAGGGAAATAGATTGATTTTGGTTAGCCACCAAAACGCGATCTGCTTTCCATTCCTGGCCTTGAATAGTGATTTTATTCGCGGGATCCATGGCCCAGTCTTGACCTAAAATACGGAAATACGTATCCTTGAATTTCAAAGATAAACCCTCCTCCTCAAAGGCCCAAGCCCCTGATAAATGAGCAGAATTCTCCTCATCTTGTTGTTTGAAATCAAGACCAAAATTGATGCGATTTTGATCCCAAAGCGCATCTAATTTAAAATTCTCTGTAGGAGTCAAAAAGTTCAATTGTTGTTTTCTAGAAGAGAATACAAGACTAGAAGATACTTCTGGAGCACCTAAGAATTTCGAACTTTGGAAAGAGAAAACAGATTGATAGAAGTGGTATCCACCAAAAACCAAGGTGTCTGGATAAGCTTCTAAGCTAACAGAAAGTGTTCTCCCTTTCGAAATATTTCCAGAGAATACCGTATTTTCCCCGATCTGAACCGTTGGGAAAAATCGAGCCAAAATTGGATCTACCCGATGGCAGATTACGGTAAAATCCGCTTTGTATTTTGTTTCAATTTCATGGCGACGTGTGGCATAATATCCCCAACGCTCGTCAGCTCCTTTTTGGAAATAAAGAGCATATTCATTCGTTAATTGTCCTAGTTGAGCTTGTAAAATACTCGGGGTAAACTCTCCACTAATTTCAGCGGAAACGAGGTCTGAAGTTAATTTATAATGACGCTTTTCACCAGGTCCATTTTTAGAGGTAAGCGTCACTAAATCGACATGCAAATCAGACTTATTAGGAGTTTGCAATGTTGAATTATAGAACACAGTGCGACCCTCTAAATCATCAAAATTATCCCCCTTAAAATCTAATTCAAAATCAGTGGATAAGCTCAACTGAGGATCCAGCAAATGGATGTTATGCAGATTCGAATGGGTGATTTCCCCTTGCATTTGATACACTGGCTTAGTTCCACGTAGGTCAATCAAGCCAGACATGCTGGCAACTAAATTCGTGTCTTGGGAGCTTACATCTCCCTTGAATAATTGCTTTTGAAAATTCCCTTTTAAGCTAATTTTGTGGTAGAGGTATTTGTTGAAAAAGATTTCTGAGACCTTGCCATCAAAATCGATATTAGCCGATTTTTTAGCAAAACCACTACCTTTTAAATTTCCTTCTGCATCCAAAGTCCCTAATACAGACTCTAAACCCAAGAGCTTGCCCAGCTTAAATTTCTGCAATTTGATCTTTCCATCGTAACGTGAAAAGGCCATTGAATCTTGCAAATTCATTTTGACATCCGCCTCCACATACCCTAATCCCGTCTTCAATTTGCCAGCTGTCCTAAAGATTTTATTGTTTCCTTTGAATAATCCATCGAAGGATACAGGGCCTAAAATAACCATATTTTCTGCAGCAGGCTTGGTAATATAGGTGCCTAAATCCTGAGGATAAAACAAAGAAGAACGCATGGTAAAATCCATCTCAGTCTTATCAATATTCGGCAATCCTTTGAAATTAAAATCCCCGCGCAAGACACTCTTCGTACCGAAGCCTAGTTCAAACTTTTTCAAATCAAGTTTTGCCACTGTACCACTCAATGCACCCTTCAGACGATACATTCCCTTGTATTCATACATCGCTTCCACAAAGCGCCCTAAATCTTCCCCATTCACCTGCGCACCATTGAAATCCGCTTGCATATCCACGTCTGTAATCCAACGCGTCATCGAGCCCATATCGCGGTAATTCGCGACAAACTTCCGTGTGACACGTGAATCATTAAAACGCAAATCCAATTCATCAAAACGCATTTGGTGATCCGAAATCATAAACTTGGTGTTCAGACTTTTCACATCAAAACCAGTCAACGGATCTCTTGTTCTTAAGCCAATTGCTTGTAATCCGATGGTGTCATTTTTGATATAGAAATTCTTGACTTTGGAATAAACCTTCGCTAATGTAAAGTGCGATATATCGAAATGACGTCGAGTAGCCTCGCTCCTCACCGTATTATCATCCAAGGAAAAAGCCCCATCTATCACCTCCGCTTCCGGTATGGTAAAAATCGAAGATGGCCCTTTTTTTATTGTTTTCACCCCACCTGTAATCCAATTATCTAAGCGAAGTATAAACTCCTCAATATTCATTTTTCCAGTCTTTTTCTCAAAGATCAAATGCACATTAGGCCGCGTTAATCGGGCATAATCCAAACTCGGTTTTCCTGGCTGTAAGAATAAATGAGCAATGCTGAAATTCACATCCAACTGATCAATTTGAATCATTTTAGCACCCCATGGGTCTTTCACTTCCAATCCTTTGATGCTGACTTCATCGAAAAACTTAACCTGGATACCCTTCATTTTCACGGGGTAGCCGATCGCCTTCTCCACTTTGGGTGTTAAATAATTGGCTAATAAGGTCTGGTTAACGGGAGCTCTGAGGAGGAGAATGGTCGCAAAAATCAACAAAAAAATCCCCAGCAATCCATACAGGATTGTTTTGACGAAGATTTTGAGATATTTGACCATATTGCCGTATTTTTGCGCAGAATTCTATTTTTATGAAGCTACTGGCTATTGAATCTTCTTGCGATGAAACTTCGGCTGCCGTCATGGTAGACGGCGTTTTGAAGTCTAACATCATCTCGACACAACTCATCCACACGGAATGGGGTGGCGTCGTTCCCGAATTAGCCAGCAGAGCTCATCAAAAATCGATCATCCCTGTCGTGACAGAGGCCCTGCAAAAAGCAAATATAAACAAAAATGAACTGAATGCCATTGCCTTCACAAGGGGCCCTGGGCTTTTAGGAGCTTTATTAATCGGCACCTCATTTGCTAAATCCTTGTCCTTGAGTCTGAACATTCCCTTAATCGAGGTGAATCATATGCAGGCGCACGTTTTGGCGCATTTTATTGAAGATCCCAAGCCCTCTTTTCCCTTCCTTTGTCTGACCGTGAGTGGCGGTCATACACAATTGGTTTGGGTAAAATCAGCACTCGAGATGGAGGTCATCGGTGAAACGCAGGACGATGCCGTGGGCGAAGCCTTTGACAAAACCGCAAAACTGATCGGCCTTCCCTATCCGGGTGGCCCTTTGATCGATAAGTTGGCCAAAGAAGGTAACCCGGACCGCTTCCCCTTTTCACTAGGTGAAATGCCCGGCCTTAACTTCAGCTTCTCTGGCATCAAAACTGCCATCCTCTACTTCCTTCAAAAAGAAGTTAAAAACAACCCCAACTTCATCGAAGAAAACAAAGCAGACATCTGCGCCTCTGTTCAAAAATCCCTTATCGATATGCTTTTACGCAAAATGAAAAAGGCGATGAAAGAAATGAACTGCACCCAAATCGCCATTGCCGGTGGCGTCTCCGCTAACTCCGGTTTGCGCACTCGACTGACAGAAATGGGTTCAGAATTAGGTTGGGAGGTTTTCATCCCAGCCTTCAGCTATTGTACCGATAACGCGGGAATGATCGCTATGGCGGGTCATTTTAAAGCAGAAGCAGGAGAATTCTGTGGGCAGGATGTGAGTCCGTTGGCGAGGTATTCTTTATAATTTAAAGCACAAAGAATAGAGCACAAAGAATAAAGATGGAATCACCTCCGGTGATACATTCAGAAATATTTCTGTATTCTTTATGCTATATGCTTTAAACATTTCACAAAATAATCGCCGCAGGCGATTCCTACTTTGTGCTTTATTCTTTATGCTTTATGCTTTAAGTTCTTTCAGCGCATTCCAAAACGCCATCTTCAGCGTCTTCTCCGCATCCGTCAGCGACGAAATATAACGCGGGAAGAAATAGACTAATTTGGATTCAATCGTATCGATTTCGGTGGCAGGTAATTCCCCTTGCCAAATAGCCGGTTGTTGACCGATAAAGATATAGCGTTTTGCGCTCGTCTCTTTTAAGAAATCTGAGAAGCTTGGTTCTTCGTCTGAAGGCGTATACACAGACCAATCAGCGGGTCCTAACACTAAAGGGGGAGCAGAGAAAATGAGTTTTAAACGAGCTAGTTCGGTTTCGGCGATTTGGCCTACAACGACCCAAGGAGTGGAAACCTTCGGTTTTACTTCTGCTATTGTGTCAGCTACAACTTCAACAGAAGGGGATTCCGCTAGCTGCGACTCTGACTTATCCTGCGGAACCCAATAGATCTCGTCGAATTTGTACAAATCAGCTACTGAAATCCCCTCCATTTATGGTTTATGCTAGTGAACCTCTTAACACACATGCCTCGCGGTCTGGACCTGTCGAGATGAAGTTAATAGGTAGGTTCAAGTGTTTTTCTAAGAATTTGATGTAATCCGCAAGTTCAACTGGCAATTCGTTGAAATCGCGCATTCCCTCTAAGCTGCAAGCCCAACCCTTTAAGGTTTCGTACACCGGTTTTACTTTGATATCGGTGATTTCGAAAGGGATTTGGTCTGTAATCGTACCGTCTGGCATTTCGTAAGCCGTACACACTTGAATCTCGTCAAAGATATTCAAGACGTCTGCCTTCATCATAATTAATTGAGTCACCCCATTAATCATCATCGCATATTTAAGAGCAGGTAAATCGATCCAACCACAACGGCGCGGACGACCTGTCGTAGAACCGAATTCACGGCCTTCCACCCGCATACGCTCGCCTACTTCGTCCTCTAATTCCGTAGGGAATGGACCAGAACCTACGCGAGTCGCGTATGCTTTGAAGATACCGAAAACCTCACCAATGTTTTTAGGCGCTACACCTAAACCCGTACAAGCACCTGCAGTGATTGTATTCGATGAAGTAACAAATGGATAAGAACCAAAATCTACGTCCAAAAGAGACCCTTGTGCGCCTTCTGCTAGGATCGTTTTCCCTGCAGTAATAGCGTGGTTCACAGAGTATTCTGAATCCACTAAGTGGAACTCTTTCATGAAAGCAACGGCTTCGAAGAATTCCTTCTCGGCTGCGGCTAAATCATATTCGAATTTATATACGTCCAAAATCGCTTTGTGGCGATCGACTAATGCGTTGTATTTGGTAGAAAAATCAGGGGAAATCATATCTCCCACACGTAATCCCTGGCGAGAGATTTTATCCGTGTAAGTAGGTCCGATTCCTTTTAAAGTGGATCCGATCTTCGCATCACCTTTCGCCTTTTCGTAAGCTGCGTCTAATAAACGGTGCGTAGGCAAGATAATCGATGCTTTCTTCGAAATCTCTAAGTTCTTGCGTAAGTCCAAGTTGAAATGCGCTAAACCGTCGATCTCTTTTTTAAAGATGATGGGATCCAAAACCACCCCGTTACCGATGATGTTTTGAACTTCTTGGCGGAAAATTCCAGAAGGAATTTGATGCAAAACGTGCTTAAATCCATCGAATTCTAAGGTATGACCCGCGTTAGGTCCGCCTTGAAAACGCGCTACTACTTGATACTTGGGTGCGAGAACGTCTACGATCTTTCCTTTCCCTTCATCACCCCATTGTAAGCCTAATAATACATCAACTGCCATAATATAGTTTTATTCTTGATTTCTTGCTTGGTAATTTGCTCTGTGTTCACAATTCTTGTTGGTACAAGAACCATAAAAAATAAGGGAATGGTGCATCACATTGAATTGCAGCATTTCGCCTACTAAACTTTGGATGGTTTGTACTCGAGGATCACAAAATTCTGTGACTTTGTGGCAATCAGTACAGATTAAATGATCATGTTGACGACGTCCATAGGATTTTTCGAATTGTGCTTGATTGCGGCCGAACTGGTGTTTCACCACTAAATCGCATTCTACTAACACATCGAGTGTATTGTAAACAGTAGCCCTAGAGACTTGGTATTTCTTGTTTTTCATGGAGATATACAACTCCTCCACATCAAAGTGATCGTCCCGCAAATAGATCTCTTCCAGAATCGCAAAGCGCTCTGGAGTCTTCCGCAAACCCTTGTTTTCCAGGTAGGCTGTGAAGATCTTTTTTACTGAATCTAGTTTATCTAATTCTTGGGACATTTATGGAAAAAAAACGACGTAAAATAAGCAAAAATAACGGACATAAACTAAGAAATTTTCCGTTCCACCTCAATTACGCCGGGAACTTGTTCCATTTCTGCACTTAAACTATCTAGGTGATCGGTGTCATGTACCATGAGTGATATTTGGCCTTCAAATAGTCCATCTTTCACCCCAATATTCAGACCTGTAATATTAACTTGTAACTTCTCTGAAATTAAACGGGTTACGTCGTTCACCAAACCTACGCGATCGATACCTCGGATAATCAAATCAACGACAAAAGACATCGAAATTTGGGAGGTCCACTGCGCTTTTATAACACGGTCCCCGTGGCGCGAAAGTAATTCAGGAGAATTAGGGCAAGCGGCTCGGTGTATTTTAATCCCCTCATTGATGGTCACAAAGCCAAAAACCTCATCCCCTGAAATCGGATTGCAGCACTTCGCTAAGGTATAATCTACCTTATCCATGTCCTCTCCGATCAATAAGGTATCTGATTCCTTGCGCTCCTTGTGGTACTCTTGCATCTCCTTTCTGAAGGATTTGCTATCCACGATAGGCGCTTGAATTGATTTTTCTGCCTGCTTTCTTTCGTGTAATTCACGATCTAATTTCCAGTGCTTGAGCTGGTCGATGTTGATGTAGGTTTTACCAAAACGGTAGAACAAATCGTTCGCATCTTTGGCATTAAAATAAGCCCGCAACTGGTTCGTAATCTCCAAGGTTAACAACGGAAAGCCTAAATGCTTCAAGCGATGTTCGATTAAATCGCGCCCCTTAATGATATGTGATTTATTCTCTTCTTTGATGAAGTCCTTGATGCGTGCTTTCGCCTTTGTCGTAAATACGATGCGCAACCAGTCTTCTGAAGGCTTTTGCTTAGAGGATGTCAATATCTCGATTTGATCTCCGTTCGCTAATTTGTGAGAAAGCGGCACGAGCTTTCCGCCCACTTTAGCACCGATACAACGCGCCCCTACTTCTGAGTGAATCTCAAAGGCAAAGTCTAAGGCGGTAGCGCCGGATTGCAAGACAATCAACTTCCCTTTCGGACTAAATACAAACACCTCCTCATGGTAAAGCGAGTTCTTGATGTCCTCCACTAATTCCACGGCCGACTGGCTCTTGTCATTCGCCTCGATGGCTTCCCGAACTTGAGACAGCCATGACTCAAATGCCTCGCTCGTTCGCGTGTCTGTCCCTTTGTACTTAAAGTGTGCTGCCACCCCTTTCTCCGCAATTTCGTCCATTCGCTTCGAACGAATCTGCACCTCTACCCAGCGACCTTCTTTGTCTTGACCAAAAGGCATACTCATCACTGTTGTGTGCAATGACTCGTAACCATTCGATTTAGGAGTGGAAACCCAATCCTTCAAACGACTCGGATTAGGTCGGTAATGATCCGTGACTACGGAATATACTTCCCAGCAATCCGATTTTTCGCGCTCCACGGGCACGTCTAACACGACGCGCACCGCGAAAAGATCGTATATCTTCTCAAAAGGCGTGTTGCCTTTTTTAATTTTATTGTAAATAGAAAAGATGGATTTAGGGCGACCTTTGATCGTATAATTCAATCCGCGCTCGTCTAAGGCTTTCTTAATAGGCTTAATGAAATTTTCCACAAAACTTTCTCTGCTCCGCTTATTTTCCATCAAATTATGAGCAATTTCCTTGTAAGCTTGAGGCTCCGTATGCTTTAATCCTAAATCTTCTAACTCAGATTTAAACGCATTCAAACCCAAACGGTGAGCCAATGGTGCATACAAATAGATGGTTTCAGAGGCAATTTTCAACTGCTTTTCCTTCGCCATGCTCGTCAGTGTCCGCATGTTGTGCAGCCGATCCGCGAGCTTAATTAAGATAACGCGAATATCATCCGAAAGTGTCAATAACATCTTCCGAAAATTCTCCGCCTGTTGGGATGTTCCGTATTCAAACGTACCGGCAATCTTGGTTAACCCATCGATAATGGAGGCAATCTTAGGATTGAATTGTTTTTCAATATCTGCCAAAGTCGTATCCGTATCTTCCACTACATCATGCAACAATGCAGCAATAATTGACGTAGTTCCTAAACCGATTTCCTCCACACAAATTTGGGCAACGGCTAAAGGATGGTAGATATAGGGTTCGCCTGACTTACGGCGCATATCTTTGTGCGCCTCCGCAGAAATCAAGAAGGCTTTTTTGATTTGCTTCGCATCATCGTCTTTTAAAAAAGGCTTCGCTGTCCGCAATAACTTGCGGTAGCGCTTCAAAATCTCTAAACGTTCCTTTTCTAAATCTATCTGCATTTTAATCTTTCTGAATAAGGGCCACAGCCATCGCAGAAACACCTTCTGCTCTACCCACAAAACCCAAGCCTTCTGAAGTGGTTGCTTTCACCGAGATTTGGTCTACCTCCACTCCCATCACTAGGGCTAAATTATCTTTAATGGCCGGAATGATTGGATTCAACTTTGGTTGATCTAAGATCACAGTTACGTCCGCATTCGACAATTCCCAACCAGCTTCGCGAATCATCTCCATCACTTTCTTTAACAAAAGCGTGGAAGCAACTCCCTTCCACATCGGGTCTTTATCTGAAAAATGATACCCAATATTGCGCATATTCGCTGCCCCTAGAAGAGCATCGCATAATACGTGGCAAACTAGGTCGGCATCTGAATGACCCAAAGGCCCCTTCTCTGAAGGAATTTCCACACCACCCAAGATACAAGGACGTCCCTCTACCCAGCGATGCACATCGTACCCTTGTCCTACTCGAATTTTCATTTGGCTATTTTTTTATACTTTAAGGTATTCGATTTCCCTTGAATAAACAAGCGCTGAGCCCATTTTTCCAAATCTTGCGTCTGTACTTTCGCGATTTTTTCCGCCTCCATATTGACTAAATTCGCGTCACCTGCGTTCGCGGCCATCGCTAAATTCATAGCCCGATTCAGCACTTCTACTTCCCCAAAAACTAAACTCGCCTCCGATTGGTTCTTCACCATCTGCAAGTCTTTCTCGGTAATTTTCATTGAAGCAAAATCCTGAATGGCCTTCTCTAAAGCCTGTTCCGCCGCCTCAACCGACACGTCATCACTCACCTGACCTTGAATAATCAAAAGACCTGGATCGATGGAACTCGTTTGGTAGGTTCCAATCGTATCAAATAGGCGCTGCTTTTGCACTAAATGTTCATACAAATAAGAAGACTCACCTCTACCTAATAAGTCTGCCATCAAATCAATCGCGTGGTAACCGGGTTCATAGCGACCGATCACGGGATAGGCTTTATATAGGCGATTCGCCGGTACATCAGCGACGATTTCCATTGCCCGGTTTTCTATTTGCACTGGTTCTTGCGGCAGATTGCGCTTCGGTTTCACGCCAGCAGGAATAGGTTCGAACCATTTTTCGGCTAAAGCTTTTACCTCTGATACTTTTACTTTACCAGCAACGACAAGCACGGCATTAGAAGGCACGTAGTGCTTTTGGAAAAAAGCTTTCACATCACTCATCTGCGCCTCCTCAATGTGCTGAATTCCAGCGCCAATCGTAGGCCAACGGTAAGGATGCTTATTATATATCAAAGGTCTAAACTTCAACCACACATCGCCATAGGGCTGATTCAAATAACGTTGCTTAAATTCCTCGATGACGACTTTGCGCTGTGTTTCTAGGCTTTGGGTATTAAAAGCCAATTGTTTCATCCTGTCTGATTCGAGCCAAAAAGCGGTTTCGATGTTTTGGGCCGGAACGGAAATATAATAATTCGTTAAATCTGGGGTTGTAAAGGCATTGTTCTCGCCACCTACTTTTTGCAAGGGCGTATCGAAGGACGGAATGTTTTCAGATCCTCCGAACATCAAATGCTCGAACAAATGTGCAAAACCCGTCAAGTTTTCATCTTCATCCCGGGAACCTACATTGTAGATCAAATCTACCACCGCCATCGTTGTGTCCCGGTCTTCGTGCACAATGACTTTAAGGCCGTTAGCGAGGGTAAATTCTTCGAATGAAATCATGTCTTAGGGTTTATAAACAAAAGTAAAAAAATCGACCCAAAAACCACAGAGCTTAACTAAATTTGCGGGGTAAACATTTATCATGATTCGGGCTGTTCTCCTATTTCTACTTTTTCTTTCTTCATCACTGAAGGCCCAGATACTACAAGATCCTACGGCTAAAGCCCAGATTACGGCAGGACTAACGAATTTATACCAATACGATTTCAAAGAATCTTCCGCTATTTTCACAAGTCTAAAAGTAAAATACCCCCGTCATCCCGCCCCCTATTTATTACTGGCGATGCAATGGGAACAGCAATATTTCCCCCTAAAAGACCATCCAGCTCAAGGAAAAAATTACCTAGCGCATTTAGAGAAAGCCTATGAATTAGCCCAAAATCTGTATGATAAAAATCAAAATGATCTAGAAGCATCCTTTTTTTGCACGGCATCCCTTGGATTTTTGGCAGCTTACGAAGCAGACGAACAGAACTTTATGAAAGTCGTTTCCTATGCTAAAAAAGCCTACGGATTCTTAAAAGTAGGCATGAAAAATACTGATAAACAACCCGAGCTACTTTATTCATCAGGGATGTACAATTATTACAGCGTGGCCTATCCTGAAATACATCCTGTTTTGAAACCATTTATGTTCCTATTTCAAGATGGCAACAAGCGCTTAGGCTTGGCACAACTCGAGGCTGGCATACGGCGAACCTTATTTGTAAAGAACGAATGCCTATTCTACATGGGCTATGTACAGAATAAATACGAGGGTAATCCCGCACGTGCTTTGGCATACAATCAACAATTAGCCGAGAATTTTCCTAACAACCACTGGTATATATTACAAAGAGCTGAACTCTTAACCTTGAGCGGAAAATTTGAAGAGGCTGAACCCTACATTGAAAAAATGGAGGCGATAAAATCAGGTTATTACACTGGAGCAGCCTATACCTTACGGGGCATGCGAGAAGAAGTAGAACGCAAGGACTTGAACAAAGCAGAATATTGGTACATGAAAGCGATCGCCTTTCCTTTCGAAGAAAGATTGACTAAAGATATCCGGGGGCTCGCTTACCTAGGTCTAGCGCGGATTTCGTACCGAGAAAACAAGCCACACCTATTTAGAAAATACGTTAAGCAATCAGCAGATTTTATTGAATACAAAAATTCATTAATCGAACACAAACGACTATCCCATGGAAAGTAGAGAGGCAGGAATTGAACGTCTATACCCTAAAATCACGGGCCGAATGTCCGCACGTTATTACTATCTTATCCAATTGCGCAAGCAATTAGAACGCGTCATTGCCTTGTATGTCCGCAATTCACCGCATCAATTATTGGCCGATTATGGCTGTGGAAATAAGCCCTATGAGCCACTATTTACTCCATTTGTGGAACAATACATAGGTCTAGATTTAGCGTATAATACCAAAGCAGATGTAGTGGTAGACCCCGCGGGAATTATCGATATGCCAGAGGAAAGTGTAGGATTTGTTTTATCTACCCAAGTACTTGAACATGTGGAAGACCCGAAAGCCTATTTAAAAGAGGCTCATCGCATCTTAGAGAAAGAGGGTAAATTGATTTTATCTACTCACGGCTATTGGATGTTCCATCCGGATCCGACAGATTTTTGGCGCTGGACTTCGACGGGTTTGAAAAAAATAGTGACGGAAGCGGGATTCGAAGTGGTTTATTTCGAAGGAATATTAGGGCGTTCTGCGATGGGATTGCAATTATTCCAAGATGGTCTTTTGTTTAAATTACCTAAGCCGTTGCGTTTCTTGTTGTCCCTTTTGCTGCAGCCTTTGATCATTTTTTTCGATAAGATTATCACGGTTAAATCCCGCAACGAGGATGCCTGCACGTTTGTGCTCGTGGCTAAGAAAGTCTAGCTTTTTCGTAAGCGATGGTGGCTTCGAGGGCAGTTTCGAAAGAAGTAATGTTCCAGTTCATTTTCGCCGCTAGTTTCGACGTATCTAAACAGATTCTCTGCACATCCGTCAACTTTGCTTCTTTGTATTCGACTCGGAATGCGGGCAGTTTCGCTTGAATACGATTTATTATCTCGTTTAAGCTGAGCGATTCACCAGAACCCACATTGATCGTTTCATTTTTTACACCAGCTTTGATCAAACCATCGATGGCCTGACCGATGTCAGCGGCGTAGATATAATCTTTGGCCTGCGAACCATCCCCCCAAACCGTCATTACCTCTCCTTTCAGCGCCTTGCGAACGGCAATATTTATTACTCCCTGTTTAGGCGAGCGATGAAACTCCCCGAATGGATTCGACAAGCGCAAAATCAAGTAATCAATCTGGTATAATTTCGCATACAATTCAATGTAATGCTCGACGGCTAACTTGATAATTCCGTAAGATGAAATAGGCTTGCAGGGATAATCTTCTTTCACTTTTTCTTCCGTCACATTCCCATAAACCGCCCCACCGGTAGATAAATAAAGCAATTTAGACACCTGGTGCTTCTTCATCATCTCCATCAAACCGATGGTAGGCAACAAGTTAGACTCGATGTCTTGGCGAATGTTTTCAGAAGAAATAGCAGGTATAATGGAAGAGGCGAAATGAAATACACGATCAAAATGATGGGCACTAAATAAGTCGTCCAAAGCTGTCGCATCCGCATAATCCCCCACCACAAAAGTCACGAAAGAAGGAAATTCAACGCCCGCCGGTTTTTCGTGCGCGAAAACTACGACCTCGCCATCTGCACCATCTTGCTGCAAATAAGCCAGCCAATTCAAGCCCAAAAAACCACTTCCCCCTACGACTAAATTTTTCTCCATGACGTGTATTTGCTGTAAAAATAGCCGAAAAATTTAGCTAATTTCGGTTTTGCATTAAAAATCAGCCCTGAATGCGTTTAATCATTGCCCGTTCTAATTTTTTTTCTTATTCTGAGACCTTTATCGAAGAGCAAATCAATCAATTAGAACCTATTCACGTCTTATACGAGGGCTGGCAACCGAGCCGATTAAAGGCGGGCGGATCTCTCTTTTCATTTCCATTTTCTATTCTAGCGGTGAGAGGTGTTTTGCGCCGCATCATACCTGGACTATATCAAAGAATATATACCTATTACCTTCGTCGATTTTTACGCGCGTCTAAAGTGGACGCTTTCTTAGCGAATTACGGTCCTTTAGGCACGAATATCTACGAGGCTTGTTTGGCAGAAGGTATTCCTTATTCGGTTGTCTTTTTAGGCTTCGATGCAGCAGAGAAAAAGACTTTAGCCACTTATGGCGCCCGTTATGCGCTCAGTTTACCTAAGGCGAAAGCAATCATCTGTGTGGCTGAATCGATGCGAGCGAACTTGGAAGAAATTGCGGGTCCTTTACCCAATTTACATGTCATTCCTTGTGGAGTCGATACTTCGAGGTTTACTCCTGGTACTCCGAAAAGTGGATTCAACGTTATTTCTGTGGCACGTTTTGCAGAGAAAAAAGGATCTTTGAAAAGCATTCAAGCCTTTGAAATGTTGTTGCGTGATTTCCCCCAAGCCCAATTACGGATGGTGGGCGATGGACCTTTGTGGGAAGAAGCGAAAATGTATGTTTCCGCGCATGGTCTCTCTGGTAATATCCATTTCCTAGGAGCCATGGGACAATCCGACTATTTGCCCTTGTTGCAGGAATCAAACGTCTTCATTCAGCATTCAGTTCTAACGCCAAGCGGGGATTCTGAGGGAACTCCGGTGGCTATTTTAGAGGCATCCGCTTGCGGATTAGCCATTTGTTCAACGAGACACGCCGGCATACCGGATGCGGTCATCGAGGGGAAAACGGGGCTTTTGGTGGATGAACATGATGTGGAGGGAATGGCTGCTGCACTGAAATCCTTAGCCTCAGATTCCGCGGCTACGCGTGCCTTTGGTGTTGCGGCACGTAAACACATGGAGGAGCAATATGACGTGGTAAAGCTATCCTCGAAAATCAAAGGTCTTCTCGTATAAAGAATGCCCCGCAAAATAGTATTTTTGTAAATTACATTCAAAACAAGGCATGGGGATCGTCATTCGACAAAGTTTAAAGGGTTCAATCGTTACCTATTTGGGTACAGCGATTGGGACTTTTAACGTAATCTTCCTCTACAATAAATTTCTTTCGCAGGAACAGGTGGGCTTAATTGCCGGAGCCTTGGTCAGCATTCCCCTTATTTTTGCTTCGTTTACCCAACTAGGAATTCCGCATATTGCGGTGCGCTTTTTTCCGCATTTCGATGATCCGGCAAATGGACATAAAGGGTTTTTCACCTTTCTGCTCGTCGCGCCGCTATTCGGTTTAACTCTTTTTGTGTTAGGATACTTAGCCTTAAAACCACTATTTTTCGAGGCATATGGCACGAATTCGCCGCTTTTACCCCAGTATTTCTATTACATTATTCCACTGACGGCTAGTTATTTATACATGAGCGTATTAGAAGCTTATGCACGAGTCCATCTTCGCATTGTGGTGCCTGCAATTATACGGGAATTGTATTTACGGGTTTCGAATGGGGTTTTGGTGATTGCGTTTGCCATGGGTTATTTGACCTTCAATCAATTGATTTTAGCGATAACCCTATCCTATGTGGTGGCGGTTGCGGGTTTATTAGCCTACATTAAGCAGCTGAAACGTTTTTATACGAAGGTCGATTTTTCCTTTTTGCGCACCCCGGTTTTCAAGGAAATGCTTTCTTATGGCGGCTGGGTGATTTTAGCCGGTGCCAGCTTTACGCTGATTCAGCACATCGAAAAGATCATGTTGCCGGC
>JBILCC010000079.1:0-7478 GCA_044353355.1 Aquirufa sp. | reverse complement strand
TGCCTTAGCTTTAGGAAACAAGAAGGGTATCGAGCGTTATGGATTCTTATTACCAATGGATGACTGCTTAGCTCAAGTCGCGATTGACTTCTCTGGCCGTAATTGGCTCGTATGGGAAGCATCATTCAAACGCGAGATGATAGGCGAAATGCCTACAGAAATGTTCTTTCACTTCTTCAAATCGTTTTCTGATGGAGCTAAATGTAATTTAAATATTCAAGCGACTGGAGAAAATGAACACCACAAGATAGAAGCGATCTTTAAGGCTTTTGCTAAGGCTATTAAAATAGCGGTGAATCGAGACAGAAAAAATTTAGATTCTTTACCTAGCACGAAAGGACTTCTTTAAAATAATTCGTAAATTTAAATCGTTAAACAATAATACAATGGGATATTCAGGAGCAGCTTTTTTTATCATCTTATTCGCAATTTCAATTGTAGTAGGTGCTAAACTTCAAAAAATCTATCAAGAGAGAGGTAAATAATCCTCTCTCTTTTAGTTTAATTTCCCATCGTCTGCAAAACTATAAAAGGTAGTCGAACCTATGATGAGGTGATCCACCACATCAATATCAAATATCCTACCTGCATCCACGACCTGTTTCGTTAATTCGATGTCTGACCAACTTGGTCTCATTTGATCACTTGGATGATTATGCGCTAGTATTATAGAGGATGTTAGCCGTTCTAACGCAGATTTGAATAACAAGCGTAAATCAACTGTAGTACCCGAAACACCTCCAATACTTAATTTCTCCGCTAATACGACTGTAGAGGCTCGGTTCAAATGGAACACCCAAAATTCTTCTCGAATCAAATCTGATAAATAGGGCTTTATCAGACTGTAGGCGTCCACCGAATTTCTAATAACCAATTTTGTACTGGATTCAAAAATCTGCCTTCTTCTACCTAATTCAAGAGCTGCAACTAATAAGGCTGCTTTTGCAGGACCAATACCTTTTAGTTTCTTGAAATCATATAAATTGTAGCGAGCTAAAACACACAAATCTCCTTGAATGGAATTCAGTATATGTTGAGCTAATTCTGCTGCGGAATGTTCTGCAAATCCAGAACCTAAAAGTATGGTCAAGATTTCGACCAACGAAATTTCACTTGCTCCTAATCGAGCTAATTTTTCTCGAGGCATATCCTCTTTCCTGACAATTTTCATTCAAGAAAGGTAGACCTTATAAACGAATAAACCCCTCTTGCGGAGGGGTTTATCACTATCTTGATTATCTAAAATTAAGCAGCTACTTTATTCACTAACTTAGCTAGTTTAGATTTTTGATTTGCAGCTTTATTCTTGTGGATGATATTTTTCTTAGCCAATTTATCTAAAGAAGAAGAAACTTGCTTGAAAAGCTCTACCACAACAGATTTATCAGTCGTCAATCTCAATTTCTTGATCAATGTACGTGTAGACTTGTGTTGGTAACGATTACGTAAACGCTTTGCTTCGTTAGAACGGATACGCTTTAGTGCTGATTTATGATTTGCCATCTGTTAAATAAAATTCTCTTTTTACAAAATTGAATTGCAAAAGTACATAATATGAAATTAAATAGCAAGAGTACTTTTAAAATTTATGTGTTATTGCTAAGCTGTTTTGTAGCTCAGTCAGAAACAAGAGCTATTTGGGGATTCTTTGGACATCGAAAAATAAACTTATTGGCCACCTACACTTTACCCCTACCCTTATATTCATTCTACCGAAGACATCAGAAAGAAATTCAAGATCTTTCCGTGCTTCCTGATGCTAGACGCTACCTACTTGATGAAGAAGCTGCACGGCATTACATTGATTTAGACAAATATGACCTAAACCAAGTTAGTTTTACTAATTGGGCGCAAATGCTACGTAAAATACCTGAAGATTCACTAAAAAAGCACGGTATCGTACCCTGGCATATTCCCCTTGTCTACCAACGATTGATTCAGGCATTTATTAAAAAAGATGGTTTGCAAATTATTAAATTATCAGCTGAACTAGGGCATTATGTGGCAGATGCACATGTTCCTTTACACACCAGTTCGAATTATGATGGCCAAAAAACCGGGCAAGACGGACTGCATAGCTTTTGGGAATCCAGAATTCCTGAAATTCTAGGTAAGCAGCTAGACCAATTTAGTGGACCCGCAATCTTTATTCCTGATGTACAGCATAGTTCATGGACATGGGTGCTTGCCTCACATAAGCAACTGCCTATGCTATTTTCAATGGCTACTAAAGTGAGTGTTGAGATAAAAGAAGCTGAAAAATATAGCTTCATACAAAAGGGTTCAAGCTTAATCAAAACACCTAGTATAAAATATAGCCTTGCTTATCATAAAGCGCTAAATAAGCAGATTGAATCCCGGTTTTTAGCAGCCGTTCAACACGTGGGTGATTTGTGGTATTCTGCCTGGTTAGAGGCTGGTCAACCATCTTTCGAATAAATTTTGCATTTTTGCAGAATGAAATCCACTCTTTTTATTCAATTAAAGCCGGGAAAAGACGCACCGGTGAAACGTTTCCACCCCTGGGTATTTTCCGGAGCTATTGCAAAACAAAGCCCTAATCTTCAAGATGGTGACTGGGTTACAGTCTTTAGTTCACGCGATGAATTCTTAGGAACAGGTCACTTCCACAATGGAAGTATTGCCGTTAAAATCATCTCTTTCCAGGAAATTGAATCGAAGAGCACGTTTTGGGAAAAACGAATTCAAAATGCATGGGATTTACGTGCACTTTTGCCTTTAGAAAAAACCAATGCCTTTCGCCTCATTCACGGGGAAGGTGATGGTTGTCCAGGTTTGATAATGGATTTGTATAAGGATGTGCTCGTTTTTCAAGCACACACCATTGGGATGCACCGTGATCGCGATGAAATTGTGGAAGCCATTAAAAAGGTTTTAGGCAAGAAAATCAAAGCTATATACGATAAAAGCCGAGAGACTTTGCCCACAGAATATGCACAAAAATGCACTAATGGCTATGTTTTGGGTGAAGTAGCGGTTCCATATACCGTAAAAGAAAATGGAATTTCTTTCTCCATTAACTGGATCACAGGCCAAAAAACAGGCTTCTTCATCGATCAACGTGAAAACAGAGCCTTATTAGCGAAATATGCTAAAGGAAAATCAGTATTAAATACCTTCTGTTATTCTGGTGGATTTTCACTCTACGCGTTGGAAGCTGGCGCGGCATCAGTTATCTCCTTAGATGCCTCAGCAAAAGCAATCGACTTAGTCAATGCTAATATCGAAATAAATAAAATGCAAGGCTTACAGCATAAAGCCATCGTAGGAGAAACCCTACCTTATTTGAAGGCCAATGAAGATGAATTTGACATCATCATTTTAGATCCTCCAGCTTTTGCAAAATCGATGAATGCGAAACACAAGGCGCTTCAAGGCTACCAAAAAATCAATGAATTAGCTCTAAAGAAAATTAAGAAAAACGGATTACTTTTCACTTATTCCTGTTCTCAAGTAATCACACGCGATTTATTCTATAATATGCTCGTGGCAGCAGGAATTGCGGTAGGTAGAGAGATTCAGGTAATTCACCAGATGACACAATCACCTGATCATCCGATTAACTTATTTCACCCAGAAAGTAATTACTTAAAAGGGTTTGTTCTGAAAGTATTATAATCAAAAAAGGCAGCTGAAGAGCTGCCTTTTTTTTATTAGTTAACGAATCTGAAAAGACGATTCCATCGAATAATCTCCCAGAACTTCCAAGAGAATAAAGACTTATTCGCATCAAGTGACATCCAAACAAAGAAGGCTTTTCCAACAATGTGATCTGAAGGAACAAAGCCCCAGAAACGCGAATCTGCCGAGTTATGGCGATTATCTCCCATCATAAAATAATAATCTTGCTTGAAGGTATAAGAAGTAATGGCCTTACCATCTATGGAAACTTGATATCCATTAACAACCACATTCTTATTTCCTTCGTATTTCTGAATAGCCTCGCTATATAAAGCCACATTTCCAGGAGTTAAAGCTACCGTCAATCCTTTCGCAGGTACTTTTAAAGGACCATAGAAATCACGATTCCATTTGTACAATGTTGTATCATGAGGGAAAATGTCAATATAAGTAACTCCTTTAGGGTCTTTAAAGAAATTCGTGTCAAACGTTTTGCTGAAAGGCTGTGCTTGAATCTCGTCCATCATGGCCTTTGAAGTATTCAACTTATATCCCCATAGAACATTTTGAGAATCTGGCTCCGCTAAAGGCAACCAATCAGCAGATTCATAACTCGCATCTGGAGCATTGCGAATGCCATAGGTCTCAAAGAATTTAGCTTCTAATAACTCTTTCGTTTTCATGAATACAGGATGTTGCATTCTTTCAGGATTGACCATCGCTTTACCATTTACGATCACCTGTTGGTCACGTACTTCTAATACATCTCCAGGAGTCGCTACGCAACGTTTTACATAAAAAGTACGTAAATCCACCGGGGCATCACCATCCTCCTCATAATTAGGCACATTAAAGACTACCGCATCACCTTGCTTGACTGATGAGAAACCAGGAAGACGGTAAATAGGCAAATCTAACCAACGTAAATACGATGGAATATTGGTAAACCAAATCTTTTGGTGAGTCAAAGGCAATTGCAAAGGAGTCTTAGGCGTTCGAACCCCATAATGTAATTTACTCACAAATAGAAAATCCCCTACCATCAAAGAACTCTCCATTGAAGGCGTAGGTATAGTATAGGCCTCAAATACAAAAAAGCGAATTAAAGTCGCTGCTACCACAGCAAATGCAACCGAATCTAACCACTCTCTGAAGGCTGACTTTTGTTTTTTAGGTGTCTCTTTCATCTTATTTTAACATATCGTCCATACCTAGGACGCCTTTTTTATCTTGAACCCACTCCGCTGCAATCACAGCGCCTAAGGCAAATCCCTCGCGGCTGAAAGCCTCATGGGTAATTTCAATTTGATCTACTTTAGAAATATACTTAATGGTATGTGTACCCGGGATAATAGACTCACGTTGAGACCAAATAGCCACTTCGTTCGCCGCAGGTATCTCATTATTCACCCATTTATCCTTTGTGACATAAGCATCAATTATGCCTTCTGCGATTGTGATAGCCGTACCACTAGGAGAGTCTTTCTTCTCTAAATGATGTATCTCATTCGTATAAATATCGTATTCTTTTTGTGGCGCCATTAATTGCGCAAGCATCTTATTCAAACGGAAAAACAAATTCACACCAATCGAATAATTAGACGCATAAAAAAAAGTAGAATTTTTCTCTTTCGTTAATGCCTCAATTTCTGACTTCTTCTCTAACCAACCTGTCGTTCCACAAACAACGGGAATCTGTTTATTTATACATGTTAGAATATTCGAGTAAGCAGAGGCTGGATGAGAGAATTCAATCGCTACATCAGCATCTTTAGAAGTTAAAGCCTGCAAATCTGCTTGATTCTCTACATCTATTTTAGCTACGACTTCATGGCCACGACCTAACGCTAAGCGTTCGATCTCCTTGCCCATTTTACCATAACCAATTAAAACTATTTTCATCCTTATTTAAAATTAAATGATAAGGTAATGCCGGATACCAAACTTTGGGAAAAAGGCTGGTAATCTACCGTCGGTTTCACCTTTAAACTGATATCATCAGAGACATCAAACGTTTTCAAATGAGCACTTACATTTGCATCCACTACATTAAAAGTCCAGGCTAAAACCATGCCTATGTAAGTATAATCCCTATTTCTTCTAAACCCATCCGTCAATCGCTTTAGCTGATTGATGTCCAAGTCCCTAATTGTTCCATCCTCGTAAGGCACAGCTACCGTAGTGGGCGGTTTAAAAGACGGATCTTCTGGTCGGGGGGAAACTTGGTAATAAAAATCCCTGTATTTAGTGTAGCGAACATTATTGTAATTCGCAATCACTCCTAACGTAACAAAAGCCCCAGCCACTAAAGGTAACTTCCAATACTGTCTATTATATAACTGACCCCAACCGGGAATCATTAAGGACTTAAGCGTTGCTTGTCGCGGAATGATTTTATATGGTTTCACTAGGGGCTTCACTTGAACCGTATCCTTTACATCCTTTGAATGTAAACTGAATGGCAAAAGCAAAACTAATAGGAGGTACCTGAAGTACATTATTGAACTTTGTTAAGAATAGTTAATAACTCGTCTTTCGATTTAAAACTCAATTTGATCTCCCCTTCTCCTTTATCATTTATTTTTAAAGCTACGGGTGCTTTGAAAAATGATTTCAATATCCCTTGCCAAGCCTGCAATTCATGCGCGGAAACCTTCGTGGAAGTCGACCCTAAGGTAGTTGCATCAATATTTCCTGATTGTCGCACCGCATCTTCAAGTCGACGAACAGACCAATCTTCTGCCATGGCTTTCAGGAATAATGTATTTTGCAAAACCGTATCCTCTAATGAAACCAAGCAACGCGCGTGTCCCATCGATAATTTATTATCCCGAATGGCTATTTGAATACTCGGTGGCAATTTTAGTAAACGCATGTAATTCGTCACCGTCGAACGATTCTTCCCTACACGAGCTCCTAAATCCTCTTGCTTTAAATCACATTCCTCCATTAATCGCTTGTAAGAAAGTGCAATTTCAATGGCATTTAAATTCTCCCGTTGGATGTTCTCAATTAAAGCCATCTCAATCATCTGCTGATCATTAGCCGTCCTAACATAGGCCGGAATGGTCTTTAATCCTGCAATTTTAGAAGCTTGAAAACGACGTTCTCCAGAAATAAGTTGATACTTTTTAGCTGAAATCTTACGAACCGTGATAGGCTGAATGATACCTTGAACACGAATAGACTCTGCCAATTCCTGTAAAGCCTCTGGTGCAAAATACTCGCGAGGCTGAAATGGATTGGTTTCGATTAACTCTAACGCAATCTCATCCATCAAATTCATCCCTTCGAGAGTTCCTGCAAAATCAGAAGGATGACGCGCTTGCAAGCCACCTCCATCAGAATCCTCTAACAAGGCACCTAAACCACGACCTAAACCCGTTCTTTTCTTTGCGTTTTCTTGCTTTGCACTCATATGTCTAAACTAGATAGTCACTAGTAAACCATTCTTGCGAATAATTTCTTTGGCTAAATTTAAATAACTTATTGCCCCTTTGCTGTCTGCATCATGTAAAATGGCAGGAACACCAAAGCTAGGCGATTCAGATAACCGAATATTACGTGGAATAATTGTCTCAAAAACCATATTCTTAAAGTGGGAATTCACTTCATTAACCACCTGATTCGATAAGCGCAAACGCAAATCATACATCGTCAACAATATACCTTCAATAACTAAAGCTGTATTTAAACGAGATTGTATAATTTTAATCGTATTCAATAATTTACCTAATCCCTCTAGCGCATAATATTCACACTGTACCGGAATAATAACCGAATCTGCAGCGGTAAGACTATTGATGGTAATTAATCCCAAAGAAGGGGAACAATCC
>JBILCC010000078.1:0-7523 GCA_044353355.1 Aquirufa sp. | reverse complement strand
AGCGGAGAATACCTTGATTCAAGCGGATATCACGATTAACAAAAATATGGTTCCATTCGATGACAAGTCTCCATTCGTTACTTCAGGTATGCGCGTGGGAACGGCGGCGATGACGACACGTGGTTTAAAAGAATCAGATATGTCTCAAATTGTGGAGATGGTCGACAAGGCCTTGATGAACCACGATAACGAGACGGTACTAAAATCAATTAAAACAGAAGTAAACGAGTGGGTAAAGCAATTCCCATTATATCTATAATAACACATGGCAGCAGATCAAGATTTTGACGATTTCGACGACGATGACGCATCGGATGGCACAGAGATGTCCTTCCTAGGTCATTTAGAAGAATTAAGATGGCATATTCTGCGATCTGTTGCTTCCTTTTTTGTCTTTGCGGTGGCCGCTTGGTTTTTCCGTGAATTCATTTTCAGCACGATTATTTTAGGTCCTACAAAGACGGATTTTTATACGAACCAAATCCTATGTCAAGCCGCTGACCTCTTCAATATGCCAAGTTTGTGCATGCAGAAGGCAGATTTTATTCTTCAAAGTAGAGAGGTTTCTGGACAATTCATGATGGCATTGACACAATCTATCATTGTAGGTCTATTGTTTGCTTTCCCGTACATGTTCCATGAATTATGGCGCTTCATTAAACCTGGCTTGAAAAGTAAAGAGTTAAACGCGGCACGCGGGGCAGTCTTTTGGGTATCACTCTTATTTTTTAGCGGAGTTGCATTCGGCTATTATGTAGTTGCCCCTATGGCGATTAACTTTCTAGCTAACTTTAAATTAGATCCTACGATTCAAAACCAGTTCGATATCAACGATTACATTTCGTTGTTATCCATGTTAACTTTGGCTTGTGGAATCACTTTCCAATTACCAATGGTAGCCTATGTACTATCACAAGTAGGCATTTTAACCCCGTCCTTCATGCGGGAATATCGCAGACATGCCCTTATTGTCATTTTTATCGTGGCGGCGATCATCACTCCTTCTCCAGATGTGATTTCACAACTTTTAGTGGCTTTCCCACTACTTGGTTTGTATGAAGTCAGTATCGGCGTTTCAGGCCGTGTCTTGAAGCGTAAAATGAGAGAAGAAGAGATGGAATCGAATTCTTAATCGAATTCTCAACAACAAACGAATGAATTATTTATCGGCGGAGAACATATCACGCAACCTAGGCGAAAGATGGGTGTTTAAAGGACTTTTTTTTGGCCTCCAAAAGGGTGAAAAAGTGGCCCTCATCGGAAAAAACGGGACTGGTAAAACCACCTTGATGGAATCCCTGATGGGAATGCAAACGCCAGATGAGGGAAATATTTCCATCCGCAAAGGAATTCGCGTAGGCTATCTACCACAGAATCCCATTTTCGCCGAAAACGAACAAGTGCTTAACTACCTTTTCTCGGACGATTTACCCAGCGCAGTAGCCATTAAATCCTACGAAAAGGCGATGCTTTCCGGTGATTCAAAAGAGCTAGAAGACGCCTTTGCATTAATGGAAGCCCACAACGCCTGGGATTACGAGGCACGTGCAAAACAAATCATCAGCCGCTTAGGCATTCCAGATGGCGACCAAAAGGTTTCTACTTTATCAGGTGGCCAAAAGAAACGTCTATCCCTCGCTAAGCTTCTCATCGAAAGTCCAGACATTATGATTCTCGATGAGCCAACTAACCATTTGGACATAGAAACCATCGAATGGCTCGAAGGTATTATGTCCGGACCTAACGTCACCGTTTTAGTCGTGTCCCACGATCGCTATTTCCTAGACAAGGTCTGCAACAAGATGATGGAATTAGCCGACGGCTCCATCTACACCTACGAAGGTAATTACGCCTATTTCTTAGAGAAAAAAGCGGAACGCGAAGCCTCCGATGCCAGCAGCGTTTCGAAAGCAAAAAACCTCTACCGCAAGGAACTTGAGTGGATGCGCAAGCAACCAAAAGCGCGTGGAACTAAGTCCCAATCCCGCATCGATGCCTTCTACGAAACAGAAGAAAAAGCGAACAAAAAGCTAGACGATAGCAAACTGGAATTAAACATCCAAATGTCTCGCCTAGGCAATAAAATCATCGAAATCAACCACCTGAAAAAGGCTTGGGGAGACAAGAAGATCATCAACGATTTTACTTATACGTTTAAAAAGAAGGATCGCATTGGAATCGTGGGTAAAAACGGAGCAGGTAAAACGACGTTCTTACAGCTTCTAACCGGATTAGAACAACCTGATTCAGGCACTATCGATCCAGGTGAAACTTTAGTGGTGGGCTATTATACCCAAATCCCTTTCGATTTCCGCCCAGAACAACGCGTCATCGACACAATTACCGAGATCGCCGAAGTCATTCCCTACGGAAAGAACGAATCACTCAGCCCGAGCCAGTTTTTGAGCAAATTCTTATTCCCTACTGCCCAGCAATACACACCAGTGGAAAAGCTAAGTGGTGGCGAAAAGAAGCGCTTACAACTCATGCGCGTGCTCGTAAAGAATCCCAATTTCTTGATTCTCGATGAGCCCACCAATGATCTCGATTTAGATACCTTACAACTACTAGAAGACTTCTTAACTGAATTCCAAGGCTGTCTGTTACTCGTTTCCCATGATCGTTATTTCATGGATAATCTAGTAGATCAATTAATCCTAGTGGAAGGCGAAGGCGAGGTTAACTTCTTTAACGGAAACTACACGGATTATCGCATTGCATTAGAAAATAGAGAGAATGAACCAGTCGCTAAGCAAAGTCCAGTAAAGGCTCCTTCGACATCGGCCCCCGTTACACCGAAAGGCCCTAAACTCAGCTTCAAAGAACAAAAGGAATTCGAGGAATTAGAAAAGGAGATGGCCGCTTTGGAAATCGAGAAAGATTCCTTCGTCGAAAAACTCAACCAAGGTTCGGAAGACTTTCAATTATTGACCGATTGGGCGAAAGCCATTGAGGATATTAAGAACAAGCTCGAAGAGAAAGAGCTGAGATGGCTCGAGTTATCTGACAGAGCATAAAAAAAGCCCCGATCTCTCGGGGCTTTTTTCGCTATAAGACTTCGAGATTAATTCTGGAAGTTCAAATTCATCAACGCATAAAGCGCTCCTTCTTTCACCTTGTCATTCACAAATACCAAGTAGATATCGTGTACGCCCGACGCGTTGATTGGGAAGTTATAAGCCTTCGTTGCGTTTACTTCTACCGAACCCAACAATGGACCTGTTACGCTACCTGTTCTAAGCTCTAATTGACCTCCTACCGTTTGACCCGCCATATAGCTCGCCATGACTGATAGGTTCTTGATACCTGTTAAGTCGATGGCATCGTAACGAGCATATCCGCCAGCACCAGTTGCTACTAAGATTTCGCCGATTCCGTCCACTTTAAACTTCATTGTTTTAGCCGAAGCATCTGCACTTACTGCTGGAATCTTTGCATCGCGTAATGTCACAACCTTAGAGCCTGTAACTGGTGCAATTTTACCTGCCCCTTTATCTGTGTACATCGCACGGAAGATAAAGGTACCTGGCTTTCCTTTGTCTTGTGGTACATATTGTCCAGCCACTGGCTTCGATGCTTTCTTTTTATCGGCTAGCCCTAAGATGTATTTCACCATCTCACGAGCGTCAGCTACAGAAACTTGTGGGTGAGCTGCCATCGCATTCTCTCCCCAAACACCACCACCACCGTTAATAATCTTCTTCGATAATTCGTCAATGTTTTGTGAGCTAGCAGGGTATTTCTTGCTAACATCTGTATAAGAAGGTCCTACCGATTTTTTGTCGATCGCGTGACACGTCTTGCAATCTGATAAATCGATCAAACGCTTTCCTGTAGATAAAGAGGTGTTTGCTTGGTGACCTTGCGCGATTACCGTTTTATCAAATCCTTCTAAGTAATCGATTTGCATCATTACTTCATCTTCTGTAATTTTTTTATTCGCTAGGCTACCATCTTCTTTATCCTGAACCGAAACCTTATAAGTTACTGGCTTGTCATTCCAATAGAAGGATTTGTTCCCTTCAATCGTGACATCTACCGCTGGCACTTCATTACCCGCCGTGATTTTGATTACCTCTGACTTTGAATTTCCGGCTGCGTCTTTTACAGTCAACTTCACATTGTATACACCTGCTTTGGTAAATACGTGCATTGGGTTAGCAGCCGTACTTGTGCCACCATCTCCAAAATTCCACATGTATTTGATGGCATCTCCATCATAATCAACGGTTCCAACAGAAGAGAATTTTGCTTTTAAAGGCAATGCACCTACCGACTTGTCTACCGCCACCATCACCTTAGGAGTTCTGTTACCCGCGTTGTATTCAATTTTATATAAGGCTGCTTCTTCACTTGCAGCAAACCAATTAGGGCCATATTCTAAGCCGTACATCGTACCATTCTTATCAAACTCTAAATCTATTGGATGAGAGAAAGTCATATTAGGAAGGAAACGCTCCATCTGAACGAAATCTCCTTTATCATTCATCGAAACAGCATAGATTAAATCGCGTGACCAATCATAAGCGAAGAACTTACCATCATAATAGGCAGGAAATTTAGTCTTCGAAGTTGCTGGAAAATCGTCTCTATAGTAGATCGGACCAGCCATCGCATTACGAGAACCTTTAGAAATTACCGGACCAAACTCAGGAGAATCTACATAAGGATAGTAGATGAACGCTTTTTGAGCTGCTGGTAAATGAGAAAATCCTGTATTGTGAGGCGAGGTGTTGATAGGCGCTTTGGGATTAAACGTAGCCCACGTACTATCATTCGCAAAATCACGCTGGTTGTATGGACGGTTATCCGCTACAAACAATGGCCACCCAAAATAGCCTGCCTGACGCGCTTGATTCACTTCATCATGACCACGAGGACCATATTTCTTCGAATCCTCTCCCGCATCCGGACCTACTTCACCCCAATACAAGAAACCTGTACGCTTATCCACCGAAATACGGTAAGGATTACGGTTACCCATCACATAGATTTCTGGCTTAGCATGATAGATACCTGCCGGATACAAATTGCCTTCTGGAATCGTGTAACCACCCTCTGGCGTGGGCTTGATACGCAAAATCTTTCCTCTTAAATCATTTGTATTAGATGAGGAAGCACGTGCATCCCAACCTGAACGTCCTGGACGATTGTCCATAGGTCCATATCCGTTAGAATCAAATGGATTCGTGTCATCCCCAGTAGATAAAAACAAGTTACCTGATTTATCCCAAGCGATGGAACCACCTGTATGGCAACATCCGTCACGCTTTACTGGTACGCGTAAAATAACCTTTTCTGAACTCATAATTAAGGTATCATTCACGTCATCATAGGTAAAACGAGATAAGTGTTGCGCCGTATCTGCTTTCCCCGTTTGAGGAGAATAGAATAGGTACATCCAGTGATTCTTGTTATAATCTGGGTCAATATTAACCCCCATTAAACCATATTCGAATTTAGAGAATACGTCCAAATCTGCTACGACTTTCGTCTTCCCCTTCTTAGGATCGTACATTTTCAATTTACCCTTACGCTCTCCAAAAAACACCTTTCCAGCATCCGTCACAGCTAATTCCGTAGGCTCATCCAAATTGCGATCTAAAACTACTTTGTTAAAACGATTCTCCTCAGGAGGCAATTCTGAACGTAATTTCTTCGTGTAATCTTGCGGGCGTCCTGAAGCTAACCATTGCAAAGCGCCCCAAATGTGTTGTACCACAAGAGGCTCTTCGAATGACTCATGAGTATGTCCCCAGTTCGTATAAAAAGCACGGCCTCCATCGTATTCGTGGTACCAAGCCATCGGGTGAAAATCACCCATTTTACCATCCTTGTATGACTTTTCATCAAGTGTGATTAAAACTTTAACATCTTTATTGAAGTTCTTCGTATCGTAAAATTCGTCCGTACGATCGAAAGTTTCTGGCATGTGCGCCGTTGAAATGTGTGTGCGATCTACCGCGGTGAATTTCCCTTTTTGGACATTCGGATTACCCGGGTGAGAGGCAAATTGACCACCAGCTAACTTCGTATACCAAGCCCAGTCGTATTCTGTATCTGTTGCTGCGTGAATACCAAAATAGGCCCCGCCAGCCTGGATATAACGCTCAAAAGCAATTTGTTGCACATCGTTTAATACGTTAGAAGTCGTGTTTAGGAACACCACAACCCGGTATTGTTTTAAATTCTTTTCCGTGAAATTAGCCGCATTCTCTGTCGTATCGACAGAAAATCCTTTTTCTTTTGCCATCTTAAATAAGGCAATTTGACCCGGCTTAATAGAGGAATGGCGATAGCCTTTTGTTGCAGAATAAACTAAAATTTTCTTTCCTGCCAAAGGATTTGCTGCCTGAGCGAAAACAGAAAGAGTCGAAACAAAAAGGGCAATGACAAGAGTGATTCGGAGAATTCCGAACGAAGTATTTTTCATAAGGACTATAAATAGGTTTGGGACAAAGTTAGGTCAAAACAGAAATTTTCGGCTACATTTAAGAAAAATTTTCTCAAATCAAGCTATGAAAAAATATATCGCAACTCTGGCACTCGTTTTTAGCTCGTTTTTTGCCTTTTCTCAGGTATCCTGCTGTTTCGTGAAGAAAGACGGAATGCAGCTTTTGGCCTCTAATAAAACCTTTATTAAATCGCATGCACTTCCGAAGCCATACCACCACGTCAGCAAAGCAGGTGGAGTAATGGTCGAATTTAAGACGCCGGATGATCAGATGGCTAAAGGATTCTACATTCCGGCAGACAAACCTACCGAATACACACTCTTAGTTTTCCAAGAGTGGTGGGGCTTAAATGATCACATCAAAAGAGAAGCCGAACATTTCTATGCTACATTAGGTAATGTGAACGTCTTAGCTGTTGATATGTACGATGGGAAAGTGGCTACCACGCGCGAAGACGCAGCTAAGTATATGGGCGGTGCAAGTCCAGCACGATTAGAAGCTATTATCAAAGGGGCCATTGCCTTTGCTGGACCGAAAGCGAAGATTGCGACGGTGGGCTGGTGTTTTGGCGGATCTTTATCCTTAAAAGCTTCCATCTTAGCGGGCAAACAAGCGGCTGCTTGCGTGATGTACTACGGTATGCCAGTGAAGGAAGTGGAGCAGTTAAAATTATTGCAAACAGACGTTTTAGGTCTTTTTGCCGGTAAGGAGCAATTCATTAACCCGACGGTAGTGAAGGAATTCGAAGCCAATATGAAGACGGCAGGCAAAGGAATCCAAACAAAAATCTTTGATGCCCAACACGCCTTTGCAAATCCATCTAACCCAGCCTATGACAAAGCCGCTACCGAAGAAGCTTGGGGATTAGCGATAAATTACTTTAAAGCACGTTTAAAATAATGCGTTATCTACTTTTACTTCTTTGTATTGCCATACTCGCTGGCTCCTGTGCAAGTCAACGCCAGCCCAAGCTTTACAAGAAAAAATGGTCCTTATTTAAGAAAAAAGACTGCGACTGCCCTAACCTCAAATAAGCGGGTTTAGGGCAGAGGCAGCTGGTAAACCTGG
>JBILCC010000077.1:0-7641 GCA_044353355.1 Aquirufa sp. | reverse complement strand
CAGCATAGCCTTTTTCAATAAAACGCAACCCATTCTCCGGGTATTTGCGCGCAAAAAATTGCGATGCCTCTAAGAAAACGGGATCATTCAGGGTATTCAGCGCTTGCATAGGCGTGTTCGTTCTGATACGCCGAGAAAGGCAAATGTCGCGCGTTCCTGCATCAAAGGTCACCATAGTCGGATAAGGACTGCTGCGCCTCCAATACGTATACAGTGAGCGCCTCCACTGCTCTTCCCCACTACTTTTTTCCCATTTCATGCCACTGTAAGGCGCATTCCAAACCCCATCTGGTTGCTCTGGCATTACGCTAGGACCGCCTAGTTTTTCACTTAATAATCCAGACCAAACCAGTGCTTGATCACGTACTTGTTCCGGGCTTAATCGAATGCGTGGCCCCCTGGTTATGTAGCGATTGTTCGGGTCTTTTTCACGAGTTGCCTTGTCTACCATAGCAGACTGTTGGTAGCTGGCAGACATCACGATATACTTCAATACATCTTTCGGTTTGTAACTAAAATCTACCTGGAATTTGTAGGCTAAATGATCTAACAAGGGCTGGTTAACAGGCGAAAGTCCTTGACTCCCCAAGTCTTCTAATGTTTCGACGATACCGATGCCAAACAATTGTTCCCAGAATCGATTCACTGCCACGCGGGCTGTTAACGGATTACTTTTGCCACCGATCCAATTCGCTAAATCCAAGCGATTATTAACAGGGCCATTTTTGAATAGGGCAGGAATGCCGGGTTGTACGGCATCGGCTGGATTTAACCAGGAACCACGGGCAAAAACGCGCGTTGTTCTGGCAAAGTCCACCGGATTTTCAAGCATAACCGGGGTAGTCAATTCCGGTTCAGCGGCAATAGCTTTTATGGCTAATTTTTCAAATTCCGTAGCTTTAAGTGCCGCAGGAACTTCAGGCAATAAGGCCCAAAATCCTATGGTTACAGTCGTTTGATCTGGTTTTGTTTTGGCATTCGTAAATTCCCAAACCAGGTCTTGCTTTCCAGGCAAAGAAGGGATGTTCACGAAGGTATAGGCCCAACCTTTCACAAATAAACCTTTCGGTTTAGCGTATTTTTCCTGCAGGGTCGTATCCAGTTTTATGCGTGCAATAATAGGCCCTGTTTTTGTGCCTTGGTGGATGGTTAAATAGGTAGGCGCAGGACCTGAGTTTCGGCAAGCAATTAACAGCTTGGTTTTTCCCATCATGGGAACGGCTTTAAAGCGCGCGGAACCCTTGTTTCGAACAGCCAAGTATTTGTTATCCGCTAAAGCGCTATTATCAAACTGATCTGCCCAATGCGGATGGATTTTAGGCTCCACAAAACGGATCATGTTTCCCCAGGCTTTTTGGGATGCGACAGGTTGATTTAGTAGAAAAGATTTGAGCTGTGCAATCGTTTTTTCGTCCTCTGGTTTGTAATGCTTGTAGGTAGGAGAATCATCCGGAATATCTTCGTCGCGGGAGTTATTAAAGAAGGCCATGTAGCGGTAATATTCTTCATGGCGAATCGGATCATAGGGATGTGAGTGGCATTGAACACAGCCAAAACTTGTCCCTTGAAGCACCTCCCAAGTCGTATTTACGCGGTCTAATATAGCTGCCGTTCTAAACTCTTCATCCTCCGTTCCCCCTTCATCGTTATTGGTGGTATTGCGGTGGAAGGCTGTCGCGATGTAGTCGCTTTCTTGTGGATTATCCAGCAAGTCCCCTGCGAGTTGCTCCTTAATAAACTGATCGTAAGGCTTGTTTTGATTGAACGAAGCGATGAGGTAATCGCGGTATTTCCAAATGCTACGCCCCTCATCTTTCTCATATCCTTTGGTGTCTGCATAGCGCGCTAAGTCCATCCACATGGAGGCCCATTTTTCTCCAAAATGAGGGGATTTCAACAACTTGTCCACCTGCTTTTCATAGGCTTCATCCGACTTATCCTTTTCAAATTCTTGGTAATCCGAAGGTGTAGGGGGCAGTCCTGTTAAGTCCAAATAAAGTCTACGTAATAGGTCTGGTTTCGCCGCGGTTTCAGTAGGGGATAAGCCCTGATTTTTTTGTTCGGCTTGGACAAAATAATCCAACTCATTCTTAGCCCATCCACTCGAAATCCCTACCCAGCTCAGCGCCTTTTCCCACCAACTTCCTACCGGTACGCTAGGGGCTTGGATAGGTTGATAAGCCCAATGCTCTCCCCAGGTGGCACCCTCCTTCACCCAGGTAGTTAACAGCTCGATTTCCTCCTTCGAAAGCGCAGGTCTTTGGTACGGCATCTTCTCCTCAGGATCCTGACTATGCAGTCGCTGAATAAAACTCGATTGTTCCGGATGACCAGGAATAATAGCCGGCTTCCCCGATTTCGTTTTCGCTAAGGCCTCCTCTTGAAAAAGCAAACTAAAGCCCCCTTGCTTTTTCACCCCTCCATGACAGGAGATGCAATTCTTATTTAGGATGGGTTTTATTTGGGTGCTATAATCTACTTTTTGCGGTTTACTTCCGAAAAAATAGGCAGTAATTCCTGCGATGCAAAGGCCCAGAAAAAGGATTATTCTGTTCATTCCCTAGGCTAAAATCGGTTTAATCACTTTCCCGAATACATCAGTCAAGCGAAAATTTCGCCCTTGGAAAGGGAACGTAAATTCTTCGTGGTTGATGCCTAAGCAGTGCAAAATAGTTGCCTGAAGGTCGTAAATCGACGTTTTCCCGTTTACTGTCGCATAGCCTAAGTCATCGGTTTCGCCTAGCGACATACCCGGTTTAATTCCACCGCCTGCTAGCCACATGGTAAATGCCTCGGTATGGTGATCGCGACCAAAATACCCTTGCGCTTTTCCCTCCCTATTTTCTTGCATGGGCGTACGGCCAAACTCTCCACCCCACACCACTAACGTTTCTTCTAACAAGCCACGCTGTTCTAAATCTATTAATAAGGCCGAAACCGCTCTATCTGTTTCTAAGCATTTTTGATGCAAACCATAATCCACCGATTCATTTTTTCCTGTTCCATGCATATCCCAGCCCCAGTCAAATAACTGCACGAAGCGAACGCCTTTTTCCACCATTTTTCTAGCCAGCAAACAGTTATTTGCAAAGGATTCTTTCCCTGGATTTGTCCCATATAATTGGTGGATATAGTCTGGTTCTTTGCTGATGTCCATCACATCTGGAACGGAACTTTGCATCTTGTAGGCCATCTCATATTGTGCAATTCTTGCAACGGTTTCTGGGTCCCCAAATTCCTGATAGGTTTCCTGATTCACTGCATTAATAGCATCGATACTGGCCTTACGTATATCAGATGTCAAGCCGTCTGGATTTTTAATGAATAGGACAGGTTCTCCAGCAGAGCGACATTGCACCCCTTGGTAAACAGAGGGGAGAAATCCACTTCCCCAGGCAGATTTTCCGGCGTCTGGATTCTTTCCCCCAGAAGCAAGTACCATGAAAGAAGGCAGGTTTTCATTCTCAGATCCTAGTCCATAAGACACCCATGACCCAATAGATGGCCGGCCCAAGCGCGCCGATCCCGTATGCATGAGTAATTGGGCAGGTGCGTGATTAAATTGATCCGTATACATGCCTTTCAAGAAGGTAATTTTATCTGCTTGGGTGGCTAGATGCGGCATGTGGTCTGAAATCCAATGGCCAGCACTTCCACGTTGAAGGAAATTAGCTTTAGGGCCTAATAAATTAGGAACCCCTCGAATGAAGGCGAATTTTTTCCCTTCGAGTAACTCTTTAGGGCATTCTTTTCCATCAAATTTCGCTAACAGAGGCTTATAGTCAAACAACTCTAGTTGCGATGGCGCCCCAGCCATGTGCAAAAAGATGACGGACTTCGCTTTTCCGAAATGGGGCGGGATTCTAATGGACGTTTGTTGTGATGTAGCAGGAGATTGACAATTCCACAAAGCAGAACCGAAGGCAAGAGAGCCAATGCCCGTACCCAACGACTGTAAAAAATGTCGTCTGGTAGCCAAATTGGCTTCTTTTTCGATCGCTTCTTTTACTAATTTGTCCATTCTGCCTGAATCAGGATACAAGCGGGTAAGCCGCAATTTCAAATATACGATTTTGCATAATATATAAGTTAAATTTTATAATTTCAGGCTAAAATACTACAATCATGAAAAAGCTATTCTTTTTAATTTTGATACCCTTTATGTTTCAAGCTAAACCACTTCGTGTCGGTGTTGCCGGCATGACCCATGGACATGTGGGACAAGTATATTCAGCCATTAAAAACCCTCAGCAAGATGTGATCATTGTTGGTTTTGCAGAACCCAATAAGGAATTAGCTATGTCGCTTTTAAAGGAGCAAAATCTGCCAGATTCTCTTTGGTTCCCTTCCTTAGAAGCCTTAATAGCTAAAACCAAGCCTGAGGCCGTTGCCGCATTTAATAGCATTTTTGAACACCTTGAAGTCGTAAAAACGTGCGCGCCTAAAGGAATACATGTGATTGTAGAAAAGCCATTGGCCGTGAACATGGATCATTTAAATCAGATGAAAGCGCTCGTTGCCAAACACCCGATACATTTACTGACTAATTTCGAAACGACTTGGTACTCGTCTCATGCGAAAATGTGGCAGATGGCGAAGGAGGAGAAAACACTAGGGACCATTCGCAAAGTGGTGATCATGGATGGGCATCGCGGACCTAAAGAAATTGGATGTGCTCCTGAATTTCTACATTGGTTGACAGATCCCGTCATGAATGGGGGTGGGGCGATTATTGATTTTGGTTGTTATGGTGCAAACATCATGACCTGGTTAATGGATGGCAAAAAACCGCTTTCCGTGACGGCGGTGACGCAGCAATTGAAACCCGATGTGTACCCGAATGTAGATGATGAAGCGAGCATTATTTTGACATATCCGGATTGCCAAGCGATCATTCAAGCGTCTTGGAATTGGCCTTTTGACCGAAAAGATACCGAATTATATGGGACTAAAGGAATTCTTGTAGCCGACAAAACTAATAAGATGCGCTATGTGAAAGGAGATCGATTTGGGGAGGAAGGAATGATTTCTTTAAACCCATTACCTCACGAAGTTTCCGATGTGTTCCCTTATTTAGCGGCGGTTGTTCAAGGTCGAATTAAACCCAAGAAAGATTTATCCTCCTTCGAAATTAATCAAGTAGTGGTAGAGATTTTATCGGCTGCGAGGGAGTCCGCGAAAACAGGTAAGGCGGTTCAATTAAAGAACTAATTCGAGTCCCATTACACCTATTAATCCCATGACCGCGAGTATGGTTTCCATGATGGTCCAGGAGCGCAAGCTGTTTTTGATGGATACGCCGAAGTACTCTTTATAAAGCCAAAAACCGGCATCGTTTACGTGTGACAACACCATCGAACCTGCGCCTATACTTAGAGCCAAAAGGTTTGGATTTGTACCCGAGGAGGCTAATAAAGGCAAAATCAATCCGGCTGTGGTGATTCCAGAAACGGTGGAAGAACCAGTCACAATCCGTAAAACGGCGGCAATTCCCCAGGCAATGATCAAGGGATTCAAGGCTGAACCTTGGGTAAGCGAATGTAAGGCATCTCCCACGTGCATTTCTTGAAGTACTTCTTTAAAAGCGCCCGCTCCACCGAAGGTTAGCATCAGCGGAGACACCTCTTTGATGGATTCCACCAGCCATGCGCTGATTTCCGCCCAGGTAATTCCACGCCTGATTCCGAGTACATACACCGCGACGAACACGGATACCAAGAGAGCAACCATAGGTTCGCCCAGTAATTCAATGACAGGTAATTGAACGAATGATTTAATAGCAATCAGCACCACAGGGAGTAATAAAATAAATAGACTCTGTGCTACACTTGGGTTTTGGCCTACTTCATCTGCCTCCACAAATGATATGGGAGTAGCTGGAATGTTTTTTAACGTTTTCCCAAACAACCAGCCAGATGCTAACATAGCCGGAATCGAAATCAGAATACCATAACCAAGAGTCGCCCCCATTTCAGCTCCGGGCAAATGCGTCACTAAATAATAGGGCGCGGGATGCGGAGGCAGAAAGCCTTGCGTAATGGAAAGGGACGCCAGCATGGGAATTCCCAAGTAGACCGGAGGTAATTGATAGCGTTCTGCGGTCGACAACACGAGCGGCGCTAGCAAAAGAAAAGCGACAGAAAAGAAAAGCGGAAGGCCTACAATAAATCCGATTACCATGAAGGCAACCGGGAGGTTTTTGGGCCCAAATAAACGAACAAAATACTCAGATAAAACAAATGTTGCCCTGCTTTTCGCGACCATCTTACCTAACATGGCCCCTAAAATGATGATGGGTATAATAGACCCTAAGGTGCCGCCTATTCCCTTTTGAATGGCAGAAATAGTCTGTTCAGTGGAAAGCGAGCCTGCCATTCCAAGGCCTAAGGAAACGACTAAGAAGGAGATAAATGGCTGAAGTTTCAGGACCGAGATCAGGGTCACTAATACCAATATAGCCATGCCGATCAGAAGCCAAATGCTCATAATAAAGAATCGATTTTTACAAATATAGGATAATTTCGTCGACGAAAGCTGAGGATTCAATCGACGAAATGGCAACCTGAATAGCGCTTCTGTGTGGAACTTTGTCCAACCAAAATAAACCAATAAAAATGAAAAAATACCTACCCATTTTAGCAGCGGCTATGTTATTCACCTCATGTAAAAAAGACGAGGAGGTTGAGCCTACAGATGACAATGAATTAATCACACGTGTAGAATTAACCTTTACGAATAACGCTACCAATGCATCTACCAAATATACTTTTCAGGATAAAGATGGCGACCCGAAGACAGCTCCTGAAAAGTTTGATAAAATTGTATTAAGCAAAGGCGTTAACTACACGATGGGGATCGAAATTTTTGATGACACTAAATCTCCAGCAGCGGATATTACAGAGGAAATAGATGAAGAGTCAGATGTGCATTTATTTGTATATAAAACTACACCTGCGACTTTATTAAAGACGACTATTCAAGATGTAGATAAGAACGGCTTGCCAGTAGGCTTAACCACGAAAGTGGAAGCCTCATCTACAGCTGGTACAGGTAAATTCAATGTGTTATTGAAACACCAGCCAGTATTAAACGGAGTGAAAGTGAAGACGGGACAAGAAGCGGGAGGAAGTACCGATATAGATCTTTCATTTGATGTCGAAGTGAAATAAGCGTACCCAATACTTCATTAAAAAAGCCCTCATTCGAGGGCTTTTTTAATTTAAATGCTCTTCTTGGCCAAGTAAAAGTCGATCTTTTCACAAGTCGTATCTGCGATACGCGCGTCCATTTCGGCTAAGGTTTTAGGTGGAGGTACGATTACCTTATCACCTGGTCTCCAATTTAAAGGCATCGCTACTTTGTGCTTGTCTGTAAATTGTAAAGCTTGAAGCGCACGAACGATTTCGTCCATGTTACGACCCACATTTAATGGGTAATACATAATTAAACGGATTTTTTTAGAAGGGTCTATGAAGAACACCGCACGAACGGCTGCTGTTTCACTTTCATTAGGTTGAAGCATACCGTACAATTTAGATACGTGCATATCTAAATCTGCGATGATTGGGAATTGAAAATAGACCCCTGTTTTTTCGCGTACATTATTTACCCACGCTAAGTGTGAGTGAATGCTATCAATAC
>JBILCC010000239.1:0-7695 GCA_044353355.1 Aquirufa sp. | reverse complement strand
TCCTACGGCAGGGTATACGGGTTCTGTTCCAGGCATTGATTATACAATTAGTGATGGAAATGGGGGTTCTGATACGGGTACGCTAAGCATCACGGTGAATAACGTGAACGACGCGCCTTTAGCGACGGATGATATTGTGTCTATGCTACAAGGAGACATTGCGACGGGATCTGTTTTAACGAATGACACCGATGTGGATGCGGGAACTACGTTAAGTGTGACTCAATTTAGTTATGCTATTAACGGAACTACGTATACTCAAACGGCAGGACCAAGCGTGGTCACTTTAACGGGAATAGGCACCATAGTTATCAATACGAATGGCACGTATACCTTTACGCCATCGGGAAGTTATACGGGAACAGTCCCTCACATTACTTACACGGTAAGTGATGGAACTTCTACCGACACAGCGATACTAGATATTTTTGTAGCTCCGGTGAATGCCTTGCCAGTTGCGGTGGACGATGTAAATACAACTCCTGAGGATACTCCAGTCAGTGGAAATGTAGTAAGCAACGACACGGATGCGAACGGAGGAGATACTAAAACGGTGGTAGGATTTACCGTAGGTGGCCAAACCTATCCAGCCGGATCTACAGCTATTATTGCCGGGGTTGGTACGATCGTAATCAATTCAGACGGAACCTATACGTTTACGCCATTCACAAATTACAATGGAACAGTTCCTACGGTGTCTTATACCGTAAGTGATGGTAACGGGGGCACTGATAGCGGAGACTTAGTAATTTCTGTTACGGCTGTTAATGATAACCCTATCGCCGTAAACGACGATAATAAAACCACGCCAGAAGATACGGCTGTCACGGTGAATGTGTTATTAAATGACTCTGATCCAGATGGTGGCGGAACCGTTTTAACCCTAACACAATTTACCATTGCGGGTATTTCTGGTACCTTCACGTCAACGGCAACAATCCCTGGTAAAGGAACGATCACGGCATTAAGCACGGGCGAATTTACCTTTACGCCATTCGCGAATTTTAATGGGGTGGTTCCTACGATTACGTATACCGTTTCAGATGGAACGGCTACAAATACGGCGAACTTTAATTTAACGGTGACACCGGTAAATGATGCGCCAGTAGTCGTGAATGAAACGCTAAGCACGTTAGAAAATACGCCTCTTTCAGGCAACTTACTATCGAATGATACGGACGTAGAATCCAATACTTTATCGATCACGCAATTCACCATTGCAGGTGTAGGCACAGCTACTGCCGCAACGTATCCTGCCGGAAGTATCGTTGATATTCCGAATGTAGGAACCGTGATTGTGAACGCGGATGGAACGTTTACGTTTACGCCGGTACGCGGTTATTCTGGCACACCGCCAGTGATCACTTACGCGGTAAGTGACGGAAACGGGGGAACGACTAACGGGACTTTGGCCATCACCGTTACTCCTGTAAATGATCCACCTGTAGTGGTAAATGAATCCGTACAAATACAAGAGGACGCGGTAGCAACGGGTAACTTATTAACGAACGATACAGACCCAGAAAATAATCCATTAAGCATTACGCAATTTACGATTGCCGGAATTTCAGGCACCTTCACTTCGACGGCTTCAATTCCAGGCGTAGGAACGATTACGATTAACGCAAACGGAACCTACACGTTTACACCTACTGCAAATTACAATGGCATTGCCCCTTTAATCGAATATACGGTTAGCGATGGTTTAGGAGGAAACACTACGGGTAATTTAACCATTGTGGTGGCAGCCGTAAATGATGCGCCTATTGTGGTAAATGATACGAAATCTGCACCAGTAAATACGCCTATTGTAGATAATGTATTAACGAACGACCGAGATGTAGAGGTGAGTGCTTTAAGCCTCACGAAATTTACGATTGCAGGCATTGATTACTTGCCGGGGGCGACTGCGATTATTACCGGCGTGGGTACGATTGTAATGAATGCAGATGGAACGTTCACATTCACTCCTGCGACGAATTATATAGGCGCTGCACCTTTAGTTACTTATACCGTTTCAGATGGAACGGCGACGAGTACGGGGACCTTGAGTTTAACGATTACGCCGATTGATGCTGATGGGGATGGTATTCCAGATGAAGTAGAAAAAGGATCCGGATCGACTCCACGCGATACAGATAACGATGGCACGCCAGATTATCTAGATACGGATAGTGATGGCGACGGAATTTTAGATAGTGAAGAAGACGCAGTATGTATCGGATTTATGCCGTGTGCACCTACAGATACGGACGGCGACGGCACACCGGATTACCGCGACCTTGATTCAGATGGTGACGGCATTCCAGATATGGCGGAAGGGACGATAGACACAGACGGCGATGGCGTACCTAATTACCGTGATACGGATAGTGATGGCGACGGCATTTTAGATTCAGTTGAAGGAAACATTGATACGGATGGTGATGGTACACCTGATTACAAAGATTTAGATTCTGACGGCGACGGAATTCCAGATGCTACAGAAGGCGCGACAGATACAGACGGCGATGGTACACCTAATTATATCGATCTAGATTCTGATGGTGATGGCATCTCAGATGCGATCGAGGGAACAACGGATACGGATGGAGACGGAACACCTAATTATTTAGATACGGATTCTGATGGCGACGGCATTTCAGATGCGATTGAAAAAGGGCCTACCGCGACGCCTGTCGACACAGACGGCGATGGAACACCAGACTACAAAGATCTGGATTCTGACAATGACGGAATTTTAGACAGCGCAGAAACGGCGACGGATACGGACGGCGATGGCGTACCTAATTTCCGAGACTTAGACAGCGACGGCGACGGCATTTTAGATGCAGTGGAAGGAACAGTAGATACAGATGGCGACGGCACACCAAATTATTTAGATGTAGATAGTGACGGCGACGGTATCCCTGACAGCATTGAAAAAGGACCAGGATCTGTGCCGGTTGATACGGATGGTGATGGAACTCCGGATTACAAAGACTTAGATACAGATGGCGATGGAATTCCAGACGCAATCGAAGATGCGGGTTGCACAGGTACAGCTCCTTGTACACCTACGGACACCGATGGCGATGGAACGCCTAACTTTAGAGACCTAGATTCTGACGGCGATGGCATTTCAGATGCGATGGAGAAAGGACCAAATGGTGCGACACCTGTCGATACAGATGGCGACGGTACTCCTGATTACTTAGACCTAGATTCTGACGGAGACGGCATTTCAGATGCGATTGAAAAAGGACCTAACGCGACGCCAATAGATACGGACGGCGACGGTACTCCTGATTTCCGTGATACGGATTCTGATAATGATGGGATCTCGGATTTAATTGAAAAAGGACCTACTGCAACACCTGTAGATACAGACAATGATGGCACCCCAGATTACCGTGATTTAGACTCGGACGGAGACGGAAAATCAGATCAATCCGAAGGCAATGTTGATACGGACGGCGATGGCACTCCTAACTTTAGGGACCTAGATTCAGACGGCGATGGCGTATTAGATGCCGTGGACGTTTGTCCATTAGTGGATGGTCTAGGCAGCACGAACGGTTGTCCTCCAGATAGCGACGGCGATGGTCTTGCAGATGTAGACGATTCAGATGACGACAACGACGGCATCTTGGATACGGTAGAGGCAGCGGCTTGCTCGCCTTCGGCAGCAAACTGTGATACCGATGGAGATGGCATTCCAAATATCCTTGACACGGATAGTGATGGGGATGGTATTTCAGATGTCATCGAAGCTGGCGGAACCGATGCTGACAAGGATGGCAAGGCCGATGGAGCCGTAGATAGCAATGGCGTTCCAGCTTCTGCTTCAGGCGGATTGACACCTCCTAATACGGACGGAACAGGTAATTCGAATCCTTACGACACGGATAGTGATGGCGATGGTATTTTAGATTCGATCGAGAAGGGAACTGGAACGACTTTGGCAGATACAGATAACGACAATATCCCGGATTATTTAGACTTAGATTCTGACGGCGACGGCATTAGTGATGCGATTGAAAAAGGAACCGGAACTGCGGTAGTGGATACAGACAATGACGGAACTCCAGACTTTAGAGATCTAGATTCGGATGGCGATGGTATCCCGGATGCGACCGAAGGAACGACGGATTCTGATAACGATGGCACGCCTAACTATAGAGATGTAGACAGTGATGGGGATGGTATTTTAGACAGCGTGGAAGATTCAGGTTGTTCAGGGCTAGTTCCATGTACGCCTACAAATTCGGATAACGATAACATTCCAGATTATCTAGACCAGGATAGCGATAACGACGGCATTCCAGATGCGGTCGAAGGTACCGTGGATACGGATTCAGATGGTACGCCGGATTATTTAGATCTGGATTCAGATGGCGACGGTATTTTAGACAGTGTGGAAGATGCGGGTTGCACTGGTACAGCACCATGTACGCCTACGGATACGGATGGAGATGGTGTCCCTAACTTTAGAGATTTGGATAGTGACGGCGATGGCATTCCAGATGCCGTTGAAAAAGGATCTGGTAGTACGCCAGTCGATTCAGATAATGATGGGAAGCCAGATTATGTAGATACCGATAGCGATGGGGATGGTATTCCTGATAATGTGGAAGACGCAGGATGTACTGGTACGGCACCATGTACACCTACGGACACAGATAATGATGGTATTCCAAACTATTTAGATATAGATAGTGATGGAGACAATATTCCTGATACCCTTGAGAAGGGTACAACAACATCACCAGTGGATACAGATAGTGATGGCACTCCAGATTATTTAGATACGGATACCGACGGGGATGGTATTCCTGATAATGTGGAAGATGCTGGTTGTGCTGTGGCATCCACCACTTGTACACCTACAGATACGGATGGCGACGGCATTCCTAATCACAAAGATTTAGATAGTGATGGGGACGGAATTCCTGACAGTGTAGAGAAAGGGGCGAATGGAGCTACTCCAGATGATACGGATGGAACGGGATTACCAAACTATTTAGATACAGACAGTGATGATGACGGCATCTTAGATGCGGTGGAGCGCGGTATTGACGGCAATAATCCACTCGATACAGACAGCGATGGAATCCCAGATTACAAAGAAGTAGATAGTGATAACGATGGTATCCCCGATGCAATCGAAGGCACGGTGGATACGGACGGCGATGGTATTCCGAATTACCGCGATACGGATTCGGATAATGATGGAATTTTAGACGCTACGGAAGATGCAGGATGTACCGGAACGGCACCATGTACGCCTACTGACACGGATAATGACGGTATCCCTAATTATAAAGATCTAGATTCAGATGGGGATAACAAGTCAGATCGCTCGGAAGGAGAGACCGATTTTGACGGAGATGGAACACCTAACTATTTAGACCTAGATTCTGATGGAGATGGCGTCCTAGATATAGTAGATCAATGTCCGCTACTGGTAGGTTTGGCAAATTTAAATGGTTGTCCTGTAGATACAGACGGCGATGGCGTATATGATATTGATGATGCAGATGACGATAACGATGGTCTATTAGACACGGTGGAGGCAGGCGTTTGCTCTCCTACTGCACCAGACTGTGATACGGATAGCGATGGAATACCGAATCGTTTGGATCCAGATTCAGATAATGATGGAATCAGTGACGTACGGGAATCTAATGGAACCGATGTCGATGGAGATGGCAAGGTTGATGGAACAGTAGATGCAAATGGGGTTCCTAGCTCGACGAATGGGGGTTTAACTCCTCCAAACACCGATGGCACCACCCTTCCAGATCCATACGATCTCGATAGCGACGGTGATGGCATCCCAGATAGCCTAGAGGGTGCAGTAGATACGGATGGCGATGGCATTCCGAATTACCGCGACCTAGACTCAGATGGCGATGGCATTCCAGACAGCGTAGAAAAAGGAACGGGCACGGCTATTTTAGATACGGATGGGGACGGAACTCCAGATTATAAAGATTTGGATTCAGATAATGATGGTATTCCAGATCGTGTCGAAGGTACAACGGATACCGATAACGATGGTATCCCGAATTACCGCGACATCGACTCAGACGGCGACGGCATTCCGGACAGTATCGAGAAAGGAACAGGTAGTACCTTATTGGATACGGATGGAGATTTAATTCCTAACTATTTAGACACGGACTCTGACGGAGATGGCATCTCTGATTCAATCGAAAAAGGCTTGAATGGAAATAGCCCTATCGACACCGATGGCGATGGTGTGCCGGATTACCGCGACCTCGACTCAGACGGCGACGGCATTCCTGATAGCGTCGAGGGTGCATTGGATAGGGATGGCGATGGCGTCCCTAATTACCGTGACCTAGATTCAGACGGCGACGGCATTACAGACGCAGTTGAAAAAGGTCCAAACGGGGCGACTCCAGTAGACACTGATCTCGACGGAACGCCAGATTATTTAGATCTAGATTCAGACGGCGATGGCAAATCAGATGCAATTGAAAAAGGAACCGGGTCGACTTTATTAGATTCAGATCGCGACGGAATACCAGATTACCGCGATGTAGATAACTATGGTAAATCGGACTTCAACGTAACGAATGTAAATGTACCTGTTTCAGGAAACGTGAAGACAAACGATACCGTTCCTACGGGCACCACTTACGGTCAGCCAGCTGCTTTAGCTGGGGCTACACTCGTGATGAATGCTGCCACTGGAACGTATACCTTTACGTCGACCACCCCAGGAAAATATGTGTATTATATTCCGGTTTGTGGTCCTGCTCAAACATCGAATTGTCCACAAACGCCTTTAGAAATTACGGTCCTAGACCCTCTGGCGGTGGATAAGCCGGCAGCAAATAATGACTTTGCGATCTTAGAGCAGGGTGGTTCCGCTACGCTAGCCATACTCGCGAATGATAAGGCAGGCGATTTAGGCAAATCAATTGATGCAGCTTCGCTTGTTATTTCCACAGCACCGGGTCACGGAACGGCAGTCGTTAATAGCAATGGAACCATCACCTATACTCCATCACCGTTCTTTGTAGGTGTAGATAGTTTAGTGTACCGGATTTGCGATACGAACGTACCATCACAATGCCAAAGCGCCACCGCCTACTTCACCATCGAACCAGCTGGTGTGTTAGTAAGTACGGGAGCGGTAGACGATTTTGCTATCCTGCGTGGTAGCACAGATGGATCTACAAGTGTGACAGGAAACGTCTTAAGTAATGACTTAAACGGTGCCGGAGCATCGCTGACAGCCAACCTCATTAGCGGGCCTAGTAGTGCACAAGGTACCTTTACAATGAACGCTGCAGGCAACTATACCTTTACGGCAGCGCCAGGATTTAGTGGTCCTGTGGACATTGTTTATGAAGTCTGCGGAGGCAGTCCGGTGGTTTGTACGAAAGCAACGCTTCACATTTTAGTGGACCCAGTACCTGCCCTCGTAAATGATGTGACGACCGCCTTTGCTAATGTTCCTAAAACGGGCAATCTTTCAACAAATGAAACGGTGCCAGCAGGTACGACCTACGGTCAACCAGCGGCATTAACGGGAGCTACGATAACGGTAGGACCTAGCGGTACCTACACGTTCACAGCGACAGTTGCTGGAACCTACACGTACACAATTCCAACCTGTGCGCCAGGTCAGACGAGCAATTGTCCTACACAGACTTTGGTGATAACGGTGACTGCACCAGG
>JBILCC010000019.1:0-22678 GCA_044353355.1 Aquirufa sp. | reverse complement strand
TTGGTGTTTCTGCTGTTAGTATGTTAGAAACGGTAGTTGATCCTAAAAAAGCACGAAAGGGTCTGAAATAAGTTATTCGAAATAAAATAGCAGACTAATCGTATGTGAATTGTATTGATTATACCTGGTGAATGCGGAAGAACCACCTAATGGGTTGAGATACAAATTATTCACCCCGTGAGAAAATTTCAATTCAGGATTGAATTTAAAAAATTTATAAAACTTTTCGAATCCGAAGCCATATTCTAAAGACATATCCGTCGTTTTTGCTTGAATTTGTTCCCCTGTCCTTCTTACATTCGCTTCAATACCCAGTTTAAATCCACCTAAAATATAAATTCGGTGGTTTTTTCTTCGAAGGGATCGGTACTTCAGATTTACCGGTATTTCTAACCAAGTGGATTCTCTAAAATAGGTTTTTGTGGGATTAATACCGGTGGGGGTTACTTCATTAAACTCTATTTGGCGCTCGTACAAGGCTATATTTAATCCAGAACGAATCTCATAATGTTTGTCATACGCATAATTTACAGTGCCACCAATTTGGAATCCTGAAGTCTTAGGTGAGCTTGCATTTAAGGCCAATCTTGGAGTTCCATTAGATAGATTAAGCGGAGCAGCACCTAATAAAAAATTAGTCGATGCATGACTAATCATAAACCCAAAATGGACGGGTTTACTATCATAGTATTCATCATGCAATTGAACGTATTTATTAACCTGGCTTTTTAGCGAAAAAGTAAGGCAAAGTGCTATTATTAATCCAAAGATGGTGCTTTTTTTCACGCGTTTTTTGCTTTTTTATGTCCTAAATAGATAGAACAAATTCCTCCCGTCATCGGAATCCATTGGGTATTCACAAATCCACATTCCTCATAGATTTTCTGGAAGTCTTTGCCATCTGGAAAGGCTTGAACAGATTCAGGAAGGTAGGTGTAAGCGGCCGGGTCTTTGGATATTAATTTACCTAACACCGGCAAACAAAATTTTGAATAGAAGCTATAGAGTTGCTTCATTGGGAAATTTTTTGGATTCGAAAATTCTAAAATCAAACAATGTCCACCAGGTTTCAATACACGGTACATCTCTTTTAAGCCCTTATCTAAGGTTTCATAATTTCTTACGCCAAAACTAACGGTAATTGCATCGAAACTATTGTCCGAGAATGGAATTTTTTCAGAATCTCCTTTTTGCAAAGAAATGATGTTATCTAAGCCTAGTTTCTTAATTTTTTCTACTCCAAAGGCTAGCATTCCCTCAGAAATATCAATTCCAACGATTTTTTCTGGCTTAATTTTTAAGGCTTCTATGGCGAAATCTCCTGTTCCAGTAGCTATATCTAAAACGGATTTAATCCCTTTATTTTGCAATAATTTAATCGCTTTTTTGCGCCAAATAATATCAATCCCACCACTTAATAGATGATTCAGAAAATCATATTTGTGTGAGATGGAATTAAACATGTCAGCGACTTGTTCTTTTTTTCCTTTGGACTGATTCTTGTAAGGGACTACCATAATTTTAGGGAATTGGTTACAAACTAAACCAGTTCAATAAGCCAATGTTTCATAAAATTACCAAAAAAATCGTTTAAATCGCGCTCATGTGGAAAACTGTCACCATGATCCACATGATAGCAAAGCTGATGACTAAGGAAATGTTCACTAAAGAAGCAGCAAGTGGCGTATTTAGATTTAATTCATCTGAGTAGGTGATGACAGTCATTCCTACGGGTAAGATTAGACAGAGCATCAATAGGTTCCTAAATCCTAAGTCAAATGGTAGGAGATAAAAGCAAATGCTACCGACTAAAAAACCCATAAAATAGCGAAGACTCAATACTTGGAAAACTCGGAAATAGGTTTTTTTAGAGAGACGAACGCTAAAGTAAATCCCCATTAAAAGTAATACAATCGACTTATTGCCTGATGCAATGGTTGAAATGAGGTCTAACGCAAATGCAGGGAATTTAATTCCTACTATATTTACCACTACACCTAGCACCATCGCTTGTAGCGGTGGAAGTGATATGATTCTTTTGAAAATATGTGCGACAATATTTTTATTTTTAGGACCTCTGCTGAAATAGTTGCCCATTCCATAGTTCACAATAAAATTCACTACGGAATTTCCTAGGTCAAACATAATGGCATAAGTTAAACCTTGAATTCCAAAAATACCTTCAATCAATGGATAGGCGAAAATGCCTAGATTAAAGCCAGCGCTACCGACGGTCATTACTCCACGATTTTCTATTTCTGTCTTTTTGAATAAATGAAAAGCACTAAAGGACAAAAACATTCCAAATAGCATTGCAATCAACGGAAGGTAGATGAGGTCCCAAGTGATATTCACTCGAATCATTGTGGAGAATACTAAGGCAGGGAAAGTAGTATGCATCAGAAATTTCGATATCGATTTTCCATCCTGTTCCTGAATAAATCCAGCACTTTTTAACGCATAACCAATGGCAATAATACACAAGGCAGAACCAAAAACGATATTAGGATCAGTCATCTATGCAGGCTTTGGAAGTGAAATGCGAAAAGTAGATCCCCTATTTATTTCGGTGGATTTTAAAATCAATTTCCCTTCATGGTAATTTTCGATAATTCGTTTTGCTAAAGTTAAACCCAAACCCCAACCACGTTTTTTGGTAGAAAAGCCTGGAGAGAAGATTTTGGATGTATTACTTGCTAAGATACCTTTGCCTGTGTCAGAAATGTCAATATGAATTTGATTATTCTTTCCTTCTTTTAATTCAATTCTCAATTGTCCACTCCCACTCATGGCGTCTACTCCGTTCTTACATATATTTTCAATTACCCATTCAAAAAGGTATTTATTGATATTCGCTACCTGATTAGCGGCTAAAGAAGAATGAATTTCAATAGTTACTTTAGATGAAATACGAATCTTTAAATAATTGATAAATCCTTGAATTACTGACTCAATATCTTCTAATTTTAAAATAGGAGCAGATCCAATATTAGAGAAACGAGTAGTGATCGTTTCTAATCTTTGGATATCTTTCGATAATTCCAAAACGATATCTGGATTGATGTGCGGCTCATTTCTCAATAATTCTACCCAAGCTGTTAGAGAAGAAAGAGGGGTTCCTAATTGATGCGCTGTTTCTTTTGCTAATCCTACCCAAACCCGATTTTGCTCCGCTCTACGTGAATAGGAAAGAAAGATGTAACCTAAAAATCCAATGATCAATACCACTAGTAATTGTGAGAGTGGATAATAGCGTAAAAGTTTCAATAATTTCGAATTTCCGTAATAGATGTATTCTTTCTGGAAACCCATGTCCATCTCGATGGGTTTGTTATTCTCAGCTATAATCTCGGCTAGTTTCTGTTGTAAAATTTCTTGCTTCTGTTCCGTACTTAGAGTTTCTGTTAGGGGAATGTTGATGGAATTCAAATGTCCTGAACCATCTTTCCAAATCACAGGTATGGTATTATTCTCGTTTACTTTTTTGATTCGTTCAAAAAAGAAATTAATATCGGCATTATTATCACTAGTCAGGGCATACCGTATGGTTTCAGCGTACAACTCAATTTGCTGTTTCTCCCGTTCCTCTAGTTTAGAAACTAATCCATCTGTAAAATAAAGGGAGAATCCCGCCATCAAACTACTAACCGCAAAAAAGGCCACCTTCAACCAAGTATCTCGGTTGTAAAAGGCAAGAGGCAAGGAAAAATCTTTTACTAGTTTCATAATTCTTACCCTTAAAAGGGTACGTTCATCACAAATTACCAACCGTTTATCCAAAATCACAAATAAATTTTCTAAGGTACTTTGCATTACATAGTACCTTGTCTATATTTGCATCGTTAAATTAAACAAATAACCGATGGATATTGAAAATGCCAAGGTGCAAATGAGAAAAGGAATACTCGAATTTTGTATTCTAAAAATCATCTCAAAAGACGAGGTATATGCCTCTACGATGCTAGCGGAATTGACCTCTGCAAAAATTATGGTAGTTGAAGGGACTTTGTACCCTTTATTAACCCGACTTAAAAATGCGGGTTTTTTAGATTACCGTTGGGTTGAATCAGCCTCCGGTCCACCTAGAAAATACTATTTATTAACTGAAAAAGGCCAGGAATTCTTAGCGGAAATGTCCTCGACTTGGGATGAATTGCAAGCATCCGTTAATCAAATTTCGAACGCTTCACCGCAGGCTTAACCAAAAAATATATGAAAAAGACTTTATCAATCAACATCGCTGGATTTGTCTTCCACATCGAAGAGGATGCTTATGCAACTTTGGACGCTTATTTAAAATCGATACATGCTTATTTTGCTGCTTTCGAAGGTTCGAAAGAGATTATCGCCGATATCGAGTCAAGTATTGCGGAGAAATTTTGGAACATTCGTGAAACAGAGAAAGTAGAAGCCATTTCGCAAGCTCACGTAGATGCCTTAATCGCTTCTTTAGGAACTATTGCTGATTTCAAGCAAGTGGAAGAAGAGGATGATAAGAGGGAGGGATATACTGCACCTACTTCAGGGGCTGGTCCTAAGGTATTCCGTCGTGATATCACTCGTAAGCAACTGGGTGGCGTAGCAGCTGGTATTGCACGCTATTTTCAAGTAGATCCGATCTGGGTTCGGTTGATTTTATTAGTATTGCTTAGTGCGAGCTTCCCCTTATTTCATGTAGGAAATATTGTTTTCTGGGCTTATATCATTCTTTGGGCTGCCATTCCGGGTGAAATGAATCCGGATGATGATAAGTCGTATCGCAAGTTTTACCGCGATCCTGAGAAAAAAGTAATCGGTGGTGTGATGGCTGGCATTGCCGCTTACACGGGTTGGGATGTAGGATTATTGCGCGTTCTAGCAGTTTTGTCGGTGGGATTGTTTGGTTCAGGAGTCATTGCTTACCTCGTTATATTAGTCATTACACCTGAGGCTAAGACGATGAAGGATAAAATGGAGATGACGGGTGAGCCGATCACGTTGGAAAATATCGAAAACAACATCAAGAAAAGTATTCAGCCGAATGAAACGGAAGAAAATGGCTTAACGAAAGTATTGTTATTTCCTTTTCGGATTTTCGCCACCGTTTTCTCTGCCTTGAAAGGGCCATTGAACATAATTAGATGGATCATTCAAATCTTTTTAGGGATCATATTATCGATTTTAGGAATGGCATTTATTATTGCTTTGGTCGCTTTATGTACGGTTGGATTTACGGGAATTGACCAAGGGCAGCTTGTTCATATGGGTCCATTGCCACTTTATTTAATCGCGAAAGATCTTCCATTCTGGACAGTTCCGGCTTTGGTTTTGGCTTTATTACCAATGTTTGTTTCGATCGCTATCGCCGGAGTTTCGTTATTAGCCAATCGTAAGTTCTACAACAAGACCTATAAGATAGTATCGACTACCATGGTGATTGTAGGATGGATTGGGTTATTTGCTGCCGTTCCTTTTGTGGGGCGCAATTTCCAGCGTTCAGCCTCCTACAATCAGGTGAAAGATATCGCTGTTTCGGATTCTACGACCTATGTTTTAGATATCGACAAAAAAGACAATGAGACGATCTGGCAGATGATGTTAGGGGAAAAAGTGGAGGAGTTTACATTTGACTTTGAAGAGGATGATGAGAATAACCACGATTACAATGAGGAGCGCTTTAATCGCACGAATATCGAAATCGAAGGCTATGATGGGAAGACCATTCAGGTAATTACGTATGCTAAATCGCAAGGTTTAACGCGTAAAGAAGCGGAGACGAATGCCAAAAAAATCAAGTATAATTACTTGCAAAAAGGGAAGGACTTGCGTTTTGATACGCATTTTGGGCTATCTGACGCGCGATTTAGAGCACAACGATTGAAAGTAAAAATCATGATTCCGTATGGCAAATCCTTTAGCATGACGCGTGATTTTGCTTTATATATGGATAATGTGTTGGAATCAGGTTATTTTCATGAAGATGGACAAGAGTTGTTCACTGGTTCGCTTTGGAGCTTCTCAGCAGATAAGGGTTTGATTTGTTTAAATAGAACTCCTCACAACGAAGAGGAATCTAAAAATGAAGATTTTTCAGATGAAAAGGTAGGCTTTACTATAACGAAAGACCTAATTAATTTCAGCTCAATTTCTGGTTTGAATACGGAGTCTTCTCAGATCAAAATTACGAGAGGCGATCTTCCTAAAATTACTTATCGCGGAAATCAAGCGTTAGAGAGTTCTGCTCATGTGGAGAATAATGTATTAGTACTAGATAAAATTCAGCCTGGAATCCAGGTAGAAATTGTCGTGCCAGAATTAACCAAGGTGGAACTTGGTGGAAATGCAAGTACAGAAATAGCAGGATTTACTTCGTCTAAATTCGATGTCATTTTACATGGCTTTCACTCGCTTACTTTAAAAGGCGGGGGAGATCAATTGAATGCAGGTTTATTTGATTCGGCGGAGTTAATTGCCACGGATTTTACCGTTGAAAAAGCTTTTGTATCCCTTGATAAATATGCCAAAGTAGAGTTAAATGCCTCTAAAATGGTACAAGGAAAGAAATACGAAAGTTCGAAATTCTCGAATAAAACAAATACAGGTGTGAGCTATAAATGGAATGTTATTAAATAACGTGCAACCTTTTTTTAAACGTCAGCATCTAGCAACAAATTAAAAAAATATGAAAAAAATCTTGTCTTTATTCGCCGCCTTTTTAGTCGTATTTAGTTCATTCGCAGATCCTGCCGTAATGACTAAAAAATTCAAAGTAGCTAATTTTAAATCCATCGAGTTAGGCAGTGCCTTCGATGTGCATGTTCACAAAGGGAATGTCTATGCCGTTTCCATTACGGGACGTGAAAAAGATTTGGAAGATATTGAGGTTACCTCATCTGGTGGGAAATTGCAAATTGGATATGAGTCATCCTGGAATTGGGGTTGGAATAACAACCGATCTAAAGTTGTTGTTAATATTACCCTTCCTCGACTTGAAAGTGGGGAATTTACGGGTGCTTGTAAAGTTGATTTACAAGGATTTGAAAATGAAGAAGAAATGCGTTTGTTGTTCTCTGGAGCGGCAAAGGGTGTAGCTAATGGACTAAGAACCGATAAATTGCGCATAGAAATAAGCGGTGCTTCAGACTTTAAGATGAGCGGTCAGTCTGATTATTTGAAGGTGGATGCCTCTGGTGCTAGTAGCCTGAAAGCATTAGAATTTTTGTCTCGTAATGTGGATTTGGAAGCTTCAGGTGCAAGTAGCGCTCAAGTACACGTTCAGAAAACTTTGCAAGTAGATGCTTCAGGTGCTTCCCATGTGAAATACAAAGGAAGTCCCTTGATTAAGAAAGATCTTTCTGGCGCTGCATCGTTACACCAGGTTAATTAAACAGTTTTTCACCTGCCTCGATGCGAATTGGGAGGGTATTTTCCGTGGGAGGAATAGGACAGGCGAAATCTTCATTGTAAGCACAATAGGGATTATAGGCTAGATTAAAGTCCACCCGCAACCGATTGTTTTTTACAGTTGTTAAGGGTATATCTAGATAACGTCCGCCTCCATAGGTTTCTGTGGGGGCGGATTTGTCTTTAAAGGGGAGAAAGAAGTCACCGTTCTCGCGTTGATATAAGGTTAGCGTAACAGTGAAAGCCTGGATATCGGCTTTAATTTTGCCAAATAAAATTAATTTCTCCGTGGTTCCATCCGTCATTTTTATTTCCACTGATTGCGCTTTTTCATCTTTTTCTAAGACGAAGTTTACGATGTAATCCTTATTAAAGGGAAAGTAATTTAAGCCCTTGAAGGAAGCCTTATTTTTAATAGGTGAATCTTCAGAACTTGCAAAGTTTTCATCTTTAGCCTTCCGGATTTTTTGTACATCGGCACCTGTTTCTTCTACTGGTTTCGCCGTGGGTATACTAAAATAAGCTAGTAATGCGATGATAGGAATTAGAAAGAGGAACCATTTGTTGAATTTCATAGGAATGCGTGTAATTTTGGGTACGCAAAAATAACAATTAATTCAGATGTTTACAGGTATTGTGGAGGCGATGGGATCGCTGGTAAAGACAGAAGCAAAAGGGACGAATGTTGAATTTTGGTTCACATGTCCATTCACGCAGGAATTGAAAGTGGATCAATCGCTCGCACACAACGGGGTTTGTCTGACTGTCGTGGAGATTCATGGAGAGCAATACCGCGTAACGGCGATAGATGAGACCTTGCAGAAAACGAATTTAGGTGATTTAAAGATAGGGCAAAAAGTAAATCTAGAACGTTGCATGGCTGCCAATGCCCGCTTTGATGGACATATTGTACAAGGACATGTGGATTTGACCGGTGTTTGTACAGAAATCAAAGATCAACAAGGTAGCTGGGAATACCGCTTTAGCTATCCAAAAATTAGTGGTCACGTGACGGTCGAAAAAGGTTCGATTTGTGTGAACGGTACTAGTCTAACTGTGGTAGATTCTCAGGACGATTCCTTCACCGTTTGCATCATTCCGTATACCTACGAACACACTGTTTTTCATCAACTAAGCGTAGGTGATCGGGTGAACTTAGAATTCGATATTCTAGGAAAGTATATTAAGAAATTAATGCAGCGATAGCTTTGTTCACTTTTTCGAATCCAAAACGCTTCCAAGCAATCTCTTTTTGGTCTTGAATTTCTGCCAAACCTAAATTACCAATACTGCCTAAGTGCGAGTGATTGATTTCGCGCGTACTGCCGTCAAAAGCGCCGTCCTCGATCTTTTTACCCACGATTTGGTAGGCCTCTCTGAAGGGAATACCTTGCACGACTAATTTATTCACCTCTTCTACAGAGAACAATAAATCGTATTTCGAGTCCACTAAGAGGTCTTTCTTCACTTTCATATGGCTGACCATATAGTGCGTGATCTCTAATCCGTCCAAAATTTCCTCAATCGCCGGCATCAACAGTTCCTTCGTCAATTGGAATTCCCGGTGGTATCCTGACGGTAAGTTGCTCGTCAATAATTGTAATTGATTCGGTAATGCCTTCAGTTTGTTGGCTTTTCCACGCAATAATTCCGCGACGTCTGGATTCTTTTTATGCGGCATAATGGAGCTTCCTGTCGTTAAAGAGCTAGGGAGTTCGATGAAGCCGAAGTTTTGGGAATTGTACAAGCACACATCCATCGCTAATTTGCTCAGCGTCGTGGCGATCTGTGCGATGGCCGTTAAGACAAATAATTCAGTCTTACCGCGCGATAATTGGGCATTCACGACGTTCACGTGTGGTGATTCGAAACCTAATAATTCAGTCGTGTATTTTCTGTCCAAAGGGAAAGACGAACCGTATCCTGCGCCAGAACCCAGCGGATTCTTATTGGCTAGACGGAAGGCAGCCTCCAGTAATTCAATATCTTCTACCAGGCTCTCTGCGTAAGCTCCGAACCAAAGTCCGAAGGACGAAGGCATTGCAATCTGTAAGTGCGTGTAGCCGGGTAATAAATCGTTTTTATGGGCTTCGCTTTTCGCGATTAATAAGTCAAACAAACGCTCCACCGCGTCAGCGATGTGTTGGATTTCAGCCCGCATGAACAATTTTAAATCCACTAAAACTTGGTCGTTTCTAGAACGCCCCGCGTGAATTTTCTTGCCCTGGTCACCTAATTTCTGCGTCAATAAGTACTCGATTTGGGAATGCACATCTTCCATTCCGTCTTCGATAGTGAAATCGCCGGCTTCGATTTGGGCATAAATAGCTTTCAATTCAGCGCACAAAGGGCCTAAATCGTCTGACCCTAGCAAACCTACTTTCTCTAACATCGTGATGTGTGCTAGTGACCCCAGCACGTCATAGCGCGCTAATTGCAAGTCGTACACGGGGTCGTTCCCAATCGTGAATTTCTCGATTTTAGCGTCTGTCGTCTGATTTTCTTTTTGCCAAAGTTTTGCCACAATCTTATATGCTTAGGGTTGTAAGTAGATTTTGATAAGTTTGGATGCCCTGTTTCAGTTCATCCAAGAAAATATATTCGTCTGCCGTGTGTGATCTGCCGGAGTGTCCGGGACCGATTTTGACAGAAGGTATCGTCAATAAAGCTTGATCGGAAAGGGTAGGAGAGCCGAATAAAGGGATTCCTAGGTCTTTTGCCGCTTGTACTAGCGGATGAGTTTCCTCCATTCTGCTAGAGTTTAATCGCATCGATCTAGGCGTTAATTCCGCCTGAACGATGGTTTTTAATTCTGCCAGAACTTCTTCCAAAGAATAACATTCATTCACCCGGCAATCGATTACGTAATCGCAAGTATCTGGAACCACGTTATGTTGTTTGCCTGCGTTGATGACGGTTACCGTCGTTTTTACAGGTCCTAATAAATCGGAAACCTTCGCGAAAGAATGGTTTTGAATATGTTGGATATCTTCCAAAGCCAAGTAAATCGCATTCACCCCTTCATTTCTCGCCGCGTGGCCCGCTATTCCTTTCACCTTTGCGTCTACAACCATCAGACCTTTTTCTGCGATCGCCATCGCGCAATCCGTGGGTTCGCCTACGATCGCAAAATCGATTATGGGTAAATCACCTGATTTTAATAAAGCTTCTATTCCACCTGTTCCCGATATTTCTTCCTCCGCGGTGGCTGCTAACAAAAGGTTGAAGCCTAGATTTTCGACAGCGTAAAAAGAAACAAAGGTCGCCATCAAACAAACCAAACTAGCGCCGGCATCATTCGAACCTAAACCAATCAGTTTTCCTTCTTGCTCTGTCGCCTTAAGGGGATCAAAGGTCCAAGAGGCATTCGCTTTTACCGTGTCGTGGTGCGAATTCAATAGGATGGTCGGTTTCGCTGCATCGAAGTGCAAATTCGTTGCCCACACATTATTTCCTAAGCGATTAGCCGAAATACCCTGAGTCGTAAAAAAGTCCATCAAAATCTGCGCCGTCCCTTGCTCCTCCTTACTCAGAGAGGGGCAGGCTATTAGCTGAGCTAATAGGTCTTTTGCTGCTTGAAATTGATTATCCTGATACATGTTAGGCACTAATTTTAGTTCCAATATCGTTTTTCTGAAGGTTGTCAGCGTGGCATAATCTGACCACTGAAACGCCTTCTGATATCGCCTTTAAAGCATTCTCTAATTTTGGGATCATCCCCGCGGAGACGATGCCTTTATTTTTTAAGTCTAAGAAAGAAGTTGGATTGATGGATGAAATAACTGAATCATCTTCTGTAGGGTCCATTAAAACACCTTTCTTTTCAAAGCAATACGTTAAAGTAACTTCGTATGTAGAGCTGAGGGCAATCGCCAAAGCCTGTGCCATCGTATCCGCATTCGTATTCAATAGTTGACCTGCGGCATCTGCTGTAATCGGGGCAAAGATGGGAGAGAATCCAGCAGCAATCAATCCTGATAAGGAATCACCATTCACCGAAACAATATCGCCCACAAAACCATAATCAATGGGTGTGGCGGCTCTTTTCTTCGATAGAACGATTCTGCCATCCGGCCCAGTTAATCCCAAGGCATTACAAGACAATCCTTGTAACTCTGCCACAATCGATTTATTAATCCAACCCGCATAAACCATGGTCACAATTCGAAGACTTTCTTCGTCTGTCACACGTCTGCCCTCGATCATTTGGCTCTCGATTCCCATCGAGGCAGCCATTTGAGTGGCAATCTTACCGCCTCCGTGCACCAGCAATTTAGGGCCAGTCAATGAAGCAAAATCCTGCAAAAAGCTAGCAAGGGCGGGTGGATTGTCGATGACATTTCCGCCTATTTTAACTACTTGAAGAGAGGATTTTATAGACATTAGAATAAATACGGGCTTTCCGTTCTCATGAGTGTTAGAATCATCTCCTTTAATACTGCCTGCGCAGCCCAAACCCGGTTACCCGCTTGCTGAATCACAATCGAATTAGGGGAATCAATCACCTCGTCAGCGACCACTAAATTCCTTCTTACCGGGAGGCAGTGCATGAATTTCGCATTGTTTGTAAGGCTCATTTTCGCGGCATCCACCATCCAAGCTGGATCGGAAGAAAGTATTTTTCCGTAGTCTTGGTAGGACGACCAGTTTTTGGCATAAATAAAGTCTGCCCCTTCGTACGCCTCTTTAGGATCGTAGCAAATCTTCGCATTTCCAGCGAATTCTGAAGCTAATTCATAGCCTTTAGGGTGTGCAATCGTAAAATCCACGTCAGCGTGATTCATCCATTCCGAGAAGGAATTAGGCACACATTGGGGTAAGGCTTTCACATGCGGAGCCCAGGTCAACACTACTTTAGGGCGCTCAACCGTCTTGAACTCGTTAATGGTTATTAAGTCAGTCAAGGACTGCAAGGGATGGCGCGTAGCCGACTCCAAGCTGAGGAACGGACGTCCGGTATATTTCAAGAACTGGTTTAATACCTGTTCGCTGTAATCTAATTCTCTATCTACTAAACCAGGGAAACTACGAACTCCTACGATATCACAATAGGAACCTACGACAGCCGCAGCCTCTGAAATATGCTCCGCTTTGTCACCATTCATAATGACACCTTCATTCATTTCCAATTGCCACGAATCGGCTCCCACATTCATAATCATAACCTCCATTCCAAGGTTTTGAGCTGCTTTTTGGGTGGAAAGTCGCGTCCGGAGACTAGAATTAAAGAATAATAGACCGAGTGTTCGATTTTTTCCAATGTGCTTATCAGCATACGGGGTCTTCTTCATCAACAAAGCCTCATTGACTAAGTTTTGAATATTGTAAGCGTCTTTAACCGAAGTGAAATTTTGCATGCTTTTAGCTGTCTAACATTGGCAATTCGGTAAAATTACTGAAAAAGATCAGTAACGAAGGCGTTCCCAGGTGAAAACTTCTATAGGGTTTTCGAGCGTTAGTGTTTTCTGTCCTGTTTTTTGGAATTGGTTTTTTTCCAAAACCCGTTGCGACCCTGCATTATCCACTGGCGTTTCTGCCCGAATAACCCGCAGGCCTTCATCTTGAAAGCCCCATTCGCTTAATGCTTTCACTGCTTCTGTGGCAATTCCTTGACCTCTGTATTTTTGATCCAACGCATAACCAATCTCGGTGGCTCCTTCGTTGTCTGGTAATCCTGCAAAACCGATGCCCCCCACAGAGCAGGACGAAGCCGTCAAAATTATTTCCCAATTTGTGTACCAATAATAGTCCAATGGAAATTTTGCTGTTTGTGGAATCCAATAATCGCGTAAAGCTTGAATGGTTTCCTGTTCATAAAACAATTCCAAATTCCAGGGGTTAGGTTGAAGTTCTAGTATTTTTTCTAGATCTTTGCGCCCCGATTGCAGCCATACTTGCAATAGCGGATTGTTCAATGGGATTAAAGTAAGACGCGGTGTGTGGAGTTGAATCATCATATTGGACTACAAATTACCCATTTTGGTCGCAAAAAAGAAGGCCTTTAAATTGAATGTACAAATTTTGCATTCGTTAAATAAGATGTTTAAACAACAAACAATGAAAAAATTAGTAACACTTTTTGCGCTGATGAGCTTGTCATTAACGGCTATCTCTCAAGTTCCTGGTGGATTTGGTGGTTTCGGTGCAGCGCCTAAGAAAGAGACAGTGATTCCTGGTACAGCGCAATCAGCGCCTAAAGGAAGTGCAAAAATCATCGGATTCCTTTTAGATTCGACAGATTCAAAGCCAGTGGAATTCGCTACTTTGGCCCTAATTAATACAAAGACAAACAAACCAGTTGATGGTACTGTAGCAGACGGTGTAGGTAAATTTACCTTAAACAAAGTCGCTGTAGGATCCTATAAAATTGTGGTATCTTTTATCGGTTATGATAGCAAAACCATTTTCGTGAATGTAACAGAAAAGAATGATGACCAGGATTTAGGTGTGATCAAATTAGCTCAAAGTTCTAAAATGCTTTCAGAGGTAACGGTGGAAGGCCAACGCGCTTTAATAGAAGAGCGTGTGGATCGCACCGTATATAATGCAGAAAAAGATGCTTCGAATCGGGGTGGAGATGCAACGGATGTATTGAAAAAAGTCCCTATGCTTTCTGTCGACTTAGATGGTAACCCTTCTTTGCGTGGTTCTACTAGTGTGAAGGTGCTAATTAATAATAAGCCTTCTACTATTATGGCATCTAGTATCGCGGATGCGTTGAGACAAATTCCTGCTGATATGATTAAAACGGTGGAGGTAATTACTTCGCCTTCAGCTAGATATGATGCAGAGGGTAGTGCAGGTATTATTAATATCGTAACGAAAAAGAATACTTTACAAGGATTAACCTTGTCATTTGATTCTTCTGCCGGTGTCCGTGGTTCAAATTTATCGTTGAACGGAAACTTTAGAAATAAAAACTGGGGAATGTCACTAGGTGGTTTTGGCCGTTCTGAATACAATGTAAATGGAAAGTTTGAGAGTTTACAAATTACTCAAAATAATGGATTGGAGACTCGTAACGCACAGACTGCGGAAACTCGACGTGAGGGAATTTTTGGAAACTACCAATTAGGTTTTGATTGGGATATAAACAAGTTTAATTCAATTACAGCTAGTACACGTTTTGGTTTACGTAACGGAAATAACTGGCAAGATGGTTTACAGCAAATTAGAAACGGGATTACTACATCACTTCGTAATACCAATTCATTAGATAACTCGGCGAACGTTGATATCAATGTGGATTACACGCATACGTTCTCGAAACCACAAAAGGAGTTCTCTATCTTATCTATGTACAGTAGAAATAATCGTGCTAACGATTTCTATAACTTGATTATGAACCCTAAATCTACTATGTCAGAGATTATGAGTTCGATCAAGAATGAGAATACATCTTATAATGAGGAAGCGACTTTCCAGTTAGATTACCAAACCCCAATTGCTAAAAATCAAATGTTAGAGTTCGGCTCTAAAGGTATTATCCGCAATGTTACTTCGGATTATAAATCTTTTTTAGCTGGATCAAGTGGAATATACACACAAGTTAATTCAGCGATTTTGCCTTCTAACGTGTTTGACTATAACCAATATATTTACAGTTCTTATGGTTCCTATACGTTAACTACGAAAAACAAGTGGAGTATCAAAACGGGTTTACGTTATGAATACACGGATATTTCAGCAAGTTTCTTGAAAAAAGAAGGGCAAAACACAGTGATTCCTGCATATGGCGTTCTAGTTCCAAGTTTTAATATGTCAAAAACATTTAAATCAGGTACTTGGAGATTTAGCTATAATCGCCGTCTTCAGCGTCCAGGTATTCAGAACTTGAATCCGAACGTAAACGCAACTAACCCATTGAATATCTCGACCGGTAATCCCAACCTAGCTCCTGAATTCACGAACAACTATGAGGTGTCCTATAGCAAATTCATAAAGCAAACCTATATTTCCACTTCATTCTTCGTGAGAAATACGACGGGTGCAATCAATCAAATTAGAGAGGTATTCGGGGATACAGTCAAAACGACATCTCAAAATATTGGTAATGAAGATGCTTATGGTATGAATGTTAACTTAAATGTAAATCTTTCCAATAAGCTAATGATTGGTGGTGGTGGTGATTTATCTTACTTGGTTTTAGCAAATAATGTACCTGATCCTTTATTAAATGCCAAGAATCAAGGTTTGCAAACGAACTTCCGTATTTATGGTAATTACAACATGGGAAATGGATGGGGAGCTCAAATTTTCTCTTTCTACAGAGTTAATCAAGTTCAGTTGCAAGGATCTCAAGGAGGTTTTGGAATTTACAGCTTAAGCTTTAAAAAGGACTTTAAGAATAAGAAAGGAAGTATTGGATTTGGTGCGGAGAATTTCTTTACTCCGGAAGGTTTTGTTATTCGTAGCGAAACTCAAACTCCTATCATCAATTCTAAAAGTGAGAATACGTTGAGAAACATGAACTTTAAAATCAATTTCTCATATCGAATTGGTAAGATGTCATTCGGTCCTACGAAAAAGAAGAAATCGGTAAATAATGATGATACGAAAGGAGATAGCGATGCACCAGCAGCGCCAGTTCAACCAATGGGTATGCCTGGCATGCGTATGGGTGGTGGCGGTGGTGGCTTCGGTGGTCCACGTTAATCTTTGCTATCAAAATAAAAAAGGGAACCTGTTAAGGGTTCCCTTTTTTTGTGACCAATATAGTATTGCTTTCGACTATTTATTTCGTTCAATGGTGTAGCTGATTAGATCGCCTAATGAGTTTCTATACTCAGACGCGGGGAAGGTAGCTAAAATAGCTCTCGCTTCTTGAGCGATTTCATTCATCTTTTTATTTGCATAAGAAAGGCCTCCTGTTGATTTGACAAAGTCAATGACCTCGCGTACTTTATTGGAATCCTCTGATTCTTTTTTAATCAATTGGATGATGTGCTTTTTAGTCGAGTTGTCGGTATTTTGAAGGGCATAAATCAATGGCAAGGTCATCTTTTTTTCTTTGATGTCAATTCCCAATGGTTTCCCTATTTCGGCATCCCCATAATCAAACAAATCATCTTTGATTTGAAAGGCAATGCCCACTTTTTCGCCAAATAATCTAGCTTTCTCTACCATCTCCGCATCAGCGCCAGCAGATTGAAATCCAACAGCGCAGCAAGCTGCGATCAGAGTCGCCGTTTTCTTTGTAATAATATCAAAATAGATATCTTCTGTGATATCGAGTTTTCTGGCTTTTTCAATTTGTAATAATTCCCCCTCAGCCATTTCTCTGACAGCAGTAGATACAGATTTTAACAAATCGAAATCTTCATGCTCAACAGAAAGCAACAAACCTTTAGAAAGTAAATAGTCTCCTACTAATACGGCAATTTTATTCTTCCAAATGGCATTAATGGAAAAGAATCCTCTTCTATAATTCGAGTCATCTACGACATCATCATGAACTAAAGTTGCTGTGTGCAATAATTCGATTAGAGCGGCTCCTCTGAAGGTTTTTTCTGTTATTTCTCCCACACAGCCTGCAGTCAAAAAAACGAACATAGGACGCATCTGTTTACCCTTTCTTTGGACAATATAATGCATGATGGTGTCGAGCAACATCACTTTTGTCTTCATGAAAGCTTTGAACTTCCCTTCGAATGCCTTCATCGAATCATCGATGGGGGCTTGAATTGAAGAGATGGAGTAGGACATGCGGATTGTTTGAATCAGTAAATTGCGTAAATTTAATCAGATTTGTGGATAAAAAGGTATTATGAGTAAGATTTTAGTCTTAGCGGGTGGGTCAGTGAAAGGAGCCTTTCAAGCCGGTGTAATCAAGGCCCTTTTTGAAAAAGGATACCAGCCTGATGCCATTTATGGTGTGTCCGCGGGTAGTTTAAATGCCGCCTATTTAGTAAATCAGTTTGGTAAGCAAGTGAATGAAGGTTTACCTATTTCCTATCCACAGGCGGCTCAAGATTTATGGGATTTTTGGGAGCAACGAATTACCCACCCAGCATGCTTATCAAAACCCTTTTCTATTTTTCAACTAGGATGGACTGCTTTGACTAAGAAGTTCAAAGGACTAGTGGACACAACACCTTTGCGTGAGTTATTGAGGGATGTACTTCATTTGCGTAACCTAAATGCGAGTCCAATAACACTTAAGGTAGGTGCTGTCAATATAATAGAAGGGGCTATGCATTATGTGGACCCTAGTTTTGAGAATTTTTTGGACTATTTGATGGCTTCTTCGGCTGTGCCTATTTTGATGCCTGTGGTGGAGATGGAGGGCGAGAAACGAAAATCATATCTTGATGGAGGATTGCGTGACGTGGCACCTTTACATAAGGCTATCCAGGATGGCGCAACAGAAGTAGTGGTAATCGCCTGTCATACTGAGATGATAGAGGGAGGGGATTTTGATTCAGGGGATCTGTTAGCTTTAGTGGACCGGGTGATGGATATCGCAGTGAATGAGATTTTGAATGCCGATTTAAAAATGTCTCGATCTGAAGTGAAATTGACCATTATTCGGCCAAAACAACCGTTGAGTATCGACATTCAGCGCTTCACTAAAATGGACATTCGTCGAATGTTAGAGACAGGTTATGCGCTAGGAATGAGTGAATAAAAAAAGCCTCGAATTTCGAGGCTTTCTGTTTATACCGACATGATGTCTTTTTCCTTCTCAGCAAAGATCTGATCGATCTTCGCGATATAGGCATCTGTTTTCTTTTGGATCTTATCTTCTGCCTCTTTAATTGCATCTTCCGATACGCCATCCCCTTTTAACTTCTTGATGCTATTGTTTCCGTCTTGACGCGCATTGCGGATATTAATCTTAGCCACCTCAATTTCTTGCTTACAACGCTTGACTAAATCACGGCGACGGTCTTCTGTCAAAGGAGGAATCGATAAACGTATGATTTCACCATCATTCATGGGATTTAATCCCAAGCTTGAATTACGAATAGACTTCTCGATTTCGGCGAAAATTCCCTTTTCAAAAGGCTTAATCGCAATCGTACGCGCGTCCGGAGTCGTAATCGATGCAGCACCTGAAATAGGCGTTTGCATTCCATAATAATCGATAGTCAAGCCATCCAGCATGGATGTGCTTGCTTTTCCAGCTCTAATTTTTGATAATTCGATACTTAAGTGCTTGATCGCCCCATCCATGGTTTCGACGGTTGCGTCAATATAGAATTCGATTTCTTCCATTTTATCAATTAACTAATTAATGTTCCAACATCCTCACCCGATACTAAGGCGGCTAAATTCCCTTCTTTATTCATGTCGAATACGATGATGGGAACGTTATTTTCTTGGCATAAGGTAAATGCCGTGGTATCCATAATTTTTAAACCTTTCGAGATAGCTTCAGCAAAGCTCAAGTTTGCATAGCGCGTGGCTGAGGGATCTTTTTCTGGATCGGCCGTGTAAACGCCATCTACACGAGTTCCTTTTAAGACCACATCTGCTTCGATTTCAATCGCTCGTAGGGAAGCAGTAGAATCCGTGGTGAAATAGGGGTTACCAGTTCCTGCACCAAAAATCACGATCCGACCTTTTTCTAAGTGGCGCATGGCACGGCGACGGATAAATGGTTCGCAAACCGCTTCTACTTTGATGGCTGTCATCATGCGCGTGTACAATCCTTGTTTTTCCAAAGATGCCTGTACCGCCATTCCGTTAATTACGGTCGCTAACATGCCCATGTAATCGCCTTGAACACGGTCAATGCCAGCTTTTGCTGCGCTAGCGCCGCGGAAAATATTTCCTCCACCAATAACGATGGCTACCTCAACTCCTAAATCATGCACTTTTTTAATTTCAGCTGCATATTGACCCAGAATGTTCGGATCAATCACTTCTCCATCTGTCGAAAGAGATTCGCCTGAAAGTTTCAATAAAATGCGTTTGTATTTAGGTTCTTTCATGAGGAGCTCGTTTATGTCGATTTTGTGCGTTGCAAATTTAGGAAAAATCTAGGTCTAGGCAAGGCTTTCGTCTTTCGCTTTAGGTAATTTATACCAGGGCAAATAGGGATGCGCATGGTGTTCATAATGATAGCCAAAAAAGTAACATGAAATAAACGCCCATACGTGGTTTTTGCCTTGGCTTCTGGATTGTTGTTTATTCTCAGGAGCATGTTCTCCCCGGTGTGGAAGATACGTTCCGAAAATAAATAATTGAAGCGTACTCAAGATCGCTGGCAATTCCCAAAACAGAATCAAATTCCACATGGGAAACCAGATTTTCAAGATGTTATAGGTAATCGCCATCGCCAGCACCTGTTTCCAGGTGACATATTGCCAAATAAATTTGAACCACCAGAATAAAAATGGGCCTTGATGCACATCTGGGTCATTATCTGTATTGACATGTGCATGATGCAAGTGGTGTTTTGACCGTAAAGTGCTATAATCATTAAAGGCAAAAAGGAGGGTGCAGAAACGCCCAATTGCGTGATTTAGACGGAGATTCTCCGCGTATACAACTCCATGGATGGCATCGTGCGAGGTAATAAATAAGCCGGTGTACAAATGGGTTTGAAACAGAATAGCTATATAAATCCAAGGGTCAGACCAGCTGAAATCTGCATTAATCCAATAGGCTAAATTCACGCTCCACAGTGTTATCAACACTGCCGCCCAAATAATTCCCTGAAATTTATTTACTTTGCTCATAAATTGGCTAGGTTCTCTAGCACCTATATGACCTCAAAACTATGAAAATTGTTCCAGCATTGCTGCTTTTTATTTTGTCTTTTACATTTTTTGCCGCTGCGCAAAGTAATTCATCTTCCACCTTGTCCACCTATTGCAATCCAATGAACTTGGATTACGGTTTTACACCCATTCCTAATTTTTCAGAGCAAGGACGACACAGGGCAACGGCAGATCCGGTGATTTCGTATTTTAAAGATAAATATTATTTGTTTTCCACGAATCAATGGGGCTATTGGTGGAGTAAAGATATGCTGAAATGGAACTTTGTCTCTCGTCGATTTTTACAGCCTTACCACAAAGTGTATGACGAACTGTGTGCGCCGGCGACGATTACCTTAGGTGATAGTTTGTTAGTGATAGGTTCTACGTATGCGAAGGATTTTACACTTTGGTATTCCCAAAAACCGGAATCGGATACCTGGAAAGAAGCTGTTCACGCCTTTACGGCGGGTGCTTGGGATCCCGCTTTCTTTTTAGATGACGATAACCGATTGTATTTGTACCATGGTTCGAGCAATTTCTACCCCATGTATGGACAGGAAATCGATCGTAAGACCTTGCAACCAATCGGGGAGCGCAAGGATTTGATTAAGCTGAATGATGAATTGCATGGTTGGGAACGTTTTGGGGAATACCAAGACAATACTTTCTTGAAACCCTTTATGGAAGGGGCTTGGATGAATAAATACAAGGGCAAGTATTATTTGCAATATGGGGCGCCAGGGACCGAATTTTCGGCATATGGGGATGGAGTTTACACATCGGATCATCCGATGGGACCCTTCACATATCAAGCGCATAATCCATTTTCGTTTAAGCCGGGTGGATTTACTCGCGGTGCGGGTCACGGGGCTACTTTTGAAGGACAATATGGTAACTGGTGGCATGTAACGACGATTACAATTGCGGTGAAGAATAGTTTTGAGCGTCGTTTAGGACTTTGGCCTACGTATTTTGATAAAGACGGGATTATGTTTACAAATACGGCTTACGGGGATTATCCGCACCATATGCCAACGAAAAAAGTAGATCAACCTTCAGAATTATTTACGGGTTGGATGCTCTTGAATTACAATAAGCCAGTCCGTGTTTCATCTAGTTTACCCGGTTATTCGGCAAATTTTGCGGTGGATGAGCAAATGAAAACCTATTGGTCTGCGGCCTCTTCTAAAAAAGGAGAGTGGATTGAGACCGATTTAGGGGAGGTTTCTACGCTGAAAGCAGTCCAGATCAATTATGCAGATCAGGATGTTGATTCGAGTTTTTTAGGAAAGATCAATGGAATTTACCATCAGTACCAAGTATTAGCAAGTAAGGATGGCAAGAAATGGGAATTGATTATTGATAAGTCTACGAATAAAACGGATGTCCCTCACGATTATATTGAATTGAAAAAGCCAGTGGAAGTGCGCTATTTAAAGCTAGTGAATCACCACATGGCAGCTGGAAAATTTGCGATTTCAGGTATACGGGCCTTCGGTTTTGGACATGGTGAAAAACCAGAAGTGGTTAAGGATTTATTGGTTTTACGAGGAGAACACGATTCGCGAAGTGCTTGGTTAAAATGGGGGCATAAGCCGAATGCAACAGGTTATGTAATCTATTCTGGCATAGCTCCAGATAAAATGTATACCTCGGTGCAGGTTTTCGGGAGTAATGAATATTATTTCAAATCGATGGATCGTGGCAAGACGTATTATTTCCAAATAGAGGCCTTCAACGAGAACGGAATAGGGGAACGAGGACCCATCATTGAATCAAAAATAATTGAATCAAAATAATTGAATCAAAATAATTGAATCAAAATCAAGCCTTTGATCGATTGATTTCATAAACACCGATTAGCAAGACAACCATTGCGATGACTTGCGAAAGGTATACTTGTTCGCCATCGAATACGCCCCATCCTACGGCGACAATCGGAATAATGTAGGTCACAGAACTAGCTACAATAGCATTTGTCCATTTAATCAATTGGTTGAATAAAACCATAGCGATGGCAGATCCGAAAACACCTAAGGAGCAAGCCGCTAAAAATGGCCACCATTCAATGGGTTGTGAGAAGAATCCGGTGGAGGCTAATAGGATTAACGAAAGTGGTCCTATCGCCATAAATATACCTGAGGTAGAAGTGAAGGGATTTAATCCTGAAAATTTCGTCTTGATAATGTGCAAATTGATACCGTATAAGAAGGTAGCTAAGACTACCCAAAGCGCGTGGTAATTAAAGTCTAACTGAAAGCCTTCTCCACCTACGATCAAGCCGAAACAACCGGCGATGCCTAGCACGATTCCCAGTATTTGGCGCCATTGAAAACCTTGTTTAAACAAAAGAATTCCCACAATTAGTGTAAAAAGTGGCGTAAAGGCATTCAACATACCTGATAGGGCAGAGGTCAAATGTTTTCCTGCGATCGAAAATAAGATGGAAGGCAGTAAATTTCCAGTCAACCCTGCTAATAAAAAACTCTTCCAATGCTCCTTTTTCACTTCGTGTCTTTGTTTTAAAAACACGGGGATAAAGAAAATGAAGGCGGCAAATATGCGCAAAGCACCCACTTGCGGTG
>JBILCC010000076.1:0-7759 GCA_044353355.1 Aquirufa sp. | reverse complement strand
GTCCCAACCTTTCGTTTCTGAAGAATGCGCCGAAAGTGTCAACCAACGTTTGTTAGTCTTGAAAAAATGATCTGATGCTGCTTGATTATCAAACACGCCAAGGAAAGCATAGGAAGAAAAATCAGGCCAAATAGAGAACCCATTACCAGCGCCTACACCTAAATGTTTCGCAAAAGTTAGGCCGTTTGATTCCCATTTTTGGACGAATGAACGACCCATTTCAGCAAAGGCAAAGCGCTTGTTTGCAAAGCCTTGAAAAGATAAAAATCGAAAAGAAATTATTTGGTCACTCATTTTATCAAATTTAGCTGTTTATTTGAACAATTAAAGCGCTATTAGGGTTTAAAAGAAATGAATAAAAAGGGATTTTATTTTAAGGAATTCGAGGAGAAGAGCATCTCCCCTTTTGATAAGCTTTTCGGGATTTTCAAGGAATTAATCACCCATACGTCGGGGGATTTTGATGAGGCGATCGATTGGTTGCGCGAATTAGATAAAGAATACGAGCTGACGGATGAGAATTACACCATTGAGGATTTCATTGAGGATTTAAAGGCCAAAGGCTATATCCGCGAGGAAATCGATGAAAATGGCGGTTCTGGGATGGGGATTACGGCCAAAACAGAGCGAGCCATTCGCCAGACAGCTTTGGAGAACATCTGGCCAAGGGGATGAAATGACGGGGGGAATTTAGATCCTATCATTTTGGCGATAGTCTTGAGAAAATCTCCCTCACGGAGAGTCTAAAAAATGCCCAAATTAATAACGGTATAGGCGAATTCGAATTAACTGAGAATGATTTAGTCGTGGAAGACACGCAATACAAATCTCAGATGAGCACGGTGTTGATGATTGATATCAGCCACTCCATGATTCTGTATGGCGAGGATAGGATTACACCGGCAAAGAAGGTGGCGATGGCTTTGGCAGAACTGATTACAACCCGTTATCCCAAAGATACCATTGATATTCTAGTCTTCGGAAACGATGCCTGGAGCATTTCCATCAAGGATATTCCCTATTTAAAAGTGGGACCCTACCACACGAATACGGTGGCTGGACTGCAATTAGCGATGGATATTCTGCGTAGAAAACGCAATACTAACAAACAGATTTTTATGATTACCGACGGAAAACCGAGCTGTGTTCGGGAAAAAGACGGGACATATTATATGAATAGTAATGGCCTTGACCCTTATGTGACAGAGAAATGTTACACACAGGCGGCGCAGGCTCGTAAATTACATATTCCCATTACCACCTTTATGATTGCTAGGGATTCTTACCTGCAGCAATTTGTGGACAAATTTACCGAAGCGAATCAAGGAAAAGCCTTTTACACGGGCTTAAAGGGCTTAGGGGAAATGATTTTCCAAGATTACGAAACGAATAGAAAGAAAAGACTCAAATAAGATGATCAACAATTTAGGCGAATTAAAGGCCTCAGGCTACATAAGCAAATCGATTAAAGACGAATTAAGAGATAACTTGATTAAACACATGGAGGCGGGAACCACCGTTTTTGAGGGTGTTCACGGTTTTGAAAACTCCGTTATTCCGGAATTAGAGCGCGCGATTTTGTCTCGTCATAATATCAACTTATTGGGTTTACGAGGTCAGGCGAAAACACGTTTAGCTCGTTTAATGATCAACCTTTTAGACGAATATATCCCCTACGTGGCTGGTTCAGAGATTAATGATGATCCCTTGGCTCCTATTTCCAGATTCGCGATCGATTTAATCGCTTCTCAAGGAGATGAGACACCGATTGCGTGGTTGCACCGTTCGGATCGTTTTGCGGAAAAATTAGCGACGCCAGATGTAACGGTGGCCGATTTAATCGGGGATGTGGATCCGATAAAGGCAGCGAATTTGAAATTATCGTATGCAGATGACCGGGTGATTCACTTTGGAATGATTCCGAGAGCTAATCGCTGCATCTTCGTCATTAACGAGATTCCTGATTTGCAGGCACGTATTCAGGTAGCCTTATTCAACATTTTACAAGAGGGCGATATCCAAATCCGTGGTTTCAAATTGCGTTTACCACTAGATCTTCAATTCATCTTCACGGCGAATCCGGAGGATTATACGAACAGAGGAAGTATTGTGACTCCTTTGAAAGATCGTATTGGTTCACAGATTTTGACCCATTACCCAGAAACGATTGCCATTGCGCGCAAGATATCTTCTCAAGAGGCCCGCATTAATGCGGCTCAATCGGATCGGGTTTATGTCCCAAATTTAGCCTACGATTTATTAGAGCAAATCATATTCGAGGCGAGAGAGAGCGAATATATTGATTCCAAAAGTGGTGTCAGCGCTCGTATGAGTATCTCCATGCTCGAGAGTTTAGTGAGCACGGCAGAAAGACGTGCCTTACTAAATCGCGAGAAATCAACAACTGTACGTTTGGCAGACTTCATGGGAATCATCCCAGCCATCACAGGAAAAGTAGAATTAGTCTATGAAGGAGAGCAAGAAGGCGCTGCTTTCGTGGCCGAACAATTGATCGGTTCAGCCATCAAATCATTCTTTCCCGGTTTATTTCCTAAAATCGAAAAGCTATCTAAGAAAATTGAAGAGAGTCCTTATGCTACGTTAATGGAAGCTGTTTATGCCGAAGGTGGCGTTGTATTGTATGATGAATGTAATGCGGCTGATTATGCTTCGACGTTGAATGAAATTAAGCCTTTAGAGGATTTAATTGTTCGTTATCAACCAGATTTTGAGGCGGCTGATAGGTTATTCTTAAAGGAATTTGTGCTTTGGGCGCTGGCGGAGTATCAGAAGTTGGGGAAGGAGAGATTGACTAACGGGTTTCAGTTTCGAGATTTGTTTTAAACTATTTTAAAGTATAAAGCATAAAGCACAAAGAATAAAGGTGGTATCGCCTACGGCAATGAACACATGAAATATTCAAGACATACCATAAAAAAAGAGAGCGATTTTCGTTCTCTTTTTTTATTCCGACTTTATTCTTTGTGCTTTATGCTCTATAATTTAGAAAATAGCCTTCGGCTATTTTCCAATACAAAACTTCCCAAAGATATTCTTCAGCAAATCATCATTCGATATCTGGCCCGTTATCTCACCTAAATGGTGAAGCGCATAACGAAGGTCTTGTGCGATGAGATCGCCGGTTAAACCAGTTTTTAATGCTGCAAGAACACCTTCTAACGTTTCTTGCGTCTGCAATAATTGTTGATAGTGACGAAGATTCGTCACTAAAGTTCCGTTAGTACTTACTTGATCTAATCCGACTACGTCTAACAAGGCAGTTTCAAGGTAGTTCAGTCCGTCGCGATTTTTAGCGGAGATGGGGATTAAATCAGGGATGGCGGTTTGAAATGCCGATAAATCAATAATCTGATCAACTTTGTTCAACAACTTAATCACAGGGATTTCCAATGCCCCTAAGGCTTCGACGCCGGCCGCGAGTCCTTCAGGCGTTTCAGACGTTGCATCTGCCATGTAAATGACTACCTGCGCTTTCTTAACCCAGGCCTGCGTTCGCTCCACTCCTAGCGCTTCGATGACGTCTGAAGTTTCGCGCAAACCTGCCGTATCCACTAATCGGAATTTAATTCCACCTAATGTCCATTCATCTTCGAGGGAATCGCGCGTAGTTCCAGCGATATCAGACACAATGGCTCTATCCTCGTTCAATAAGGCATTTAATAAGGTCGATTTACCTGCATTGGGTTTCCCGACAATTACCGTTGCGACTCCATTCTTCACTGCATTCCCGGCTCTAAAGCTGGAAACCAATGGACGAATATTCGTTAATAATTGATTAACCAGTGCCTCTAAATCTTTGCGATCCGCGAATTCCACATCCTCTTCACCAAAGTCTAATTCAAGTTCAATTAAAGACGCGAAATGGATTAATTCTTCGCGCAAGGCGGCTAATTCTTTCGAAAAACCTCCACGTAATTGATGCAAAGCGGCATTTTGGGCAGCTGCAGAATCGGCGGCGATGACGTCAGCTACGGCTTCGGCTTGAGCTAAGTCGAAAGCTCCGTTTAGGAAAGCGCGTTGAGTAAATTCGCCGGGGCGAGCGAAGCGAGCCCCCTGTTCTACAAACAATTGCAAGATACTCTCTTGGATGAAAGGGGAACCGTGGCAGGATATTTCGACCACATTTTCCTTTGTATAGGAACGAGGAGCAATGTATAAACTAGCGACCACTTCGTCATAGACACGACCAGCAGACTCAATACGACCATAATGAATCGTATGAGAAGCTTGGGTGGAAAGATCTTTGGGCTTAAAAACGGCATTCACGATTTCGATCGCTCGATCCCCTGAAAGACGTATCACCCCGATCGCTCCTACCCCTGCGGGCGTCGCTAAGGCTACTATCGTGTCGCTAAAATTCATGTATTACAGTAAATTCGTCAATTTCATCGCGACAGACATATCGCCAGAGATTTTTACTTTACCCGTCATTACGGCCATCATCGAGTTCAATTCTCCATTTAAAATGGATGTGAATGTTTCCTCTGTCGTTGAGATAGTGCAATCTGAATCTAAGTTATCATTCGAAACGGAACCATCCGCTCCTACGACAATGATTCCACCTGGGAATGCAAATTTAAATGAAACACCTTGACCACCTTTTTGGGCAGCTAAAGCAATAATACGATCGTTGATTTCTTGAAATGTCATGTTATATTAATTAAAGCGCAAAATTAAGTCATTTTCACCAAACTACACGTTACGATGGCAAATTGAGGTAAAATCACAGTAAGTACATTGGTCTAAATTGACCGTTTTTTCAAAGACTTCATCGGAAGATATGAGAGAATCCACCCAATATTTAATTAGCTTCTCCGATTCCAGGACGAATTCGGTTACCGATTCACCTTCCGTAAATTCTAAGGACGATGATATTAATTTATCTTTAAAATTTCGGAAAGAAATAATACCGGGCTGCAAAGAGATATGGGCTAATTCGAGATCTTTCAAGAATTCCTTTCTGTCGGCTGGAGATTTTTGCAATTCCTTCGTCACTAAAAACTTGTACAACCACAATTGAAATAATTTAGCATTCAGTTCTTTTTCCTGAAGTGTCTCTGCTAAACTCTCGCCAGCTTTCACGTCCTTACTTTCCACCTTTCCGGTTTTGTAATCAACGATTCGAAGAACTGAGCCACCTTTTAAATCCAATCGGTCAATCCGGCCTTTCATTTTGACAGGCCAAATTTCAGTACCCACAGGAACTTGAACCACCGTATTGACTACTTCCTCCACGGCTAACAATTGAATCCGATCTTCATACCAGGACGCCGATTCTTCGAAGTAACTTCCTAATAAGGTTTTGGCCACCTCCTGAAGCACATAATTAAATCCTTTTTCTACTTCAAAATTTCCCTCTCGTTCTTTGATTTCATCCATCGCCTTAGCTAACAAGGGAGCAATCAACTCTTTCTTTTGAGCTACAGAAAGGCCGTCTTCCCAGCCTCCTGAAGCAATCATTTGTTTATCGAGTAATTCCAAAACCTTGTGCACCCAGGTTCCGAATACATCTGCCCCCATCTCGTCATCGCGCTGTTTTTCTTGTTGCAGGTTGACAATTTGAGAGAAATAATATTTCAATGAACAACTCGCGAACATCGCAACTGATGAAGGAGATAATCCCCGATTCGCTAGAAGGGATTTAATTTCTGCTATCAACTCTGGGGATTTTTCAATTCGAAGAGCTAATTCCGGATTTTTTACTGCATCAGAACTGAATTTAACGACAGGTTCACGAAGGATTATATGTGGATTCTTTTTGGCCCAATCATAGCGAATCTGACGAATAAAACGACTTACTTCTGCTGAAGACGAATCATTCTGCACATAAACTAGCATCACCTCTTTAGGCCGCTGCAATAAACGATAGAAGTGATAACTCGTCACGGCATCCGCTTGTGTAAACGTAGGAAGCGAAAAGGCTGCCATATTCGCAATGTCCACGGGAATTAAACTTTCCCGTTTACGCGTTCCAGGCAAACTGCCTTCATTCAACGAGAGAACAATTACCCGATCAAAATCCAATGTCCGCGTTTCCAACAATCCCATCACATGGAGTGAACGATTTTCAGCTCCCTCAAAAGTCATTTTCTGCTGCTGAATTAATTGTTTACAGAGCGCTTGACCACTTTTGACAGAAATAAAGGAATTCGCTTGAGCTATCTCTTCCAGCTTATCTAACACGGTCAAAGCCTGTAAAATCGCCTGTGATTCCGCATCCCAATCATCTTTATCTGTTTTGTACAGAATATCCGTTAATAAGCGAATCAAAGCTTTCAGACAATCTTCGAAAGTGGATGTAGCCGGTATAAAAATGTTACCCCCGCTCGGAACTTGTGAGAGATATAAATCTGTCTCTTTCCAGGCAGGTACCTTGACGGAAGCCATCAACGGATGCTCTTTCAACGATTTTAACAATGAAACTGGATATTTTTCCAAAGGAACCAAGGACCACCACATCTCCATCAACGAAAACACTTGGGACTTCTTTAACGAATACCCCATCGTGATATTCAAACGATCTTTAAATTCCCCTAAATAAGGCAACAAAGAATCCAAAAGGCTCTCATCCCCTAAAACCAAGGCCACTTGTTCTACATCACCGTGCTCACTTTGCCAAGCTCTGATTTGCTCTAAAGCAACAAAAATCTGTGCTGATGGATTCGCTAAACCAATAATCTCTACCTCTTTTGGTTTTTCTACCAAATCCCGCTCCATCCAATGAAAAGGTCCACGAGATAAATAAGCAGAACTTCCCGGATTCGAATAATCGCGTAACCAATTCCCTGCCCGATGGTGCTTGTTTTTAACATAATATTCATCCACATCCCAAAGCGTCTGCGCCACATTCTCCCGCAATAACAAACGAATGATCGTCTCCTCCGATTTGGACAAAGCATTAAAACCAACAAAATAAATCTGCTTAAAACCAAGCGATTTACCCGCCTCTAAAAGCTCCACTAGTTTACGATAAGCAAGCCCTCTGTAAGAGGTTCCTTTCGTTTCCAGACGACTTTTCAGCCGAATATACACCTCTAAAAGCGAGTCGTATAATTTAAAATATGCCTGCGTATTAGGTGTGATCCAACCATCCGCCTGATCTTGTCCATATTCTTGCCCCCACCGTTCAATCGATTTCGCCTCAGAAAGAAAGGAAAACAAGGCTGACGGATCCACTAAATACAGATCCAACGTATCAAAGTCCTTTAACATCATCTGCCCCCAGGTGACAAAGCGATCAAAATCAACCTTCGAATCAACCTCCTTAAAACAGGCATAAGCCTCCATTAACAGATCGATTGGATCCTCTAAGACAGAATCAGACATCTGTAATGCAAATTCCTCGATTGTAAAGAAGGAAGGAGATAAAAAGGGCCTATCCCCTCGTATAGCTAATTCTTTTTTCAGGTAAAGAATACCCCGCTGGGAGGGCATCACGACGGCTATGTCTTTCAACCCTTCCATGCCATGAGCTTGGAAAAGGTGATCAGCCGTTTTACCTAAAAATGTCTGCATTAGAGATTTCCTTTTTTCATTTCTTTCACTGCAAAATCAACCGCACGCGCCGTGAAGGCCATGTAAGTTAATGATGGATTTTGAGTCGAAGTAGAGGTCATACAGGCTCCGTCCGTCACGAAGACGTTCTTGACGTGGTGCAATTGGTTCCACTTATTTAGAAGAGACGTCTTCAGATCTGAACCCATTCTCACTCCACCCATTTCGTGGATATCTAATCCAG
>JBILCC010000075.1:0-7776 GCA_044353355.1 Aquirufa sp. | reverse complement strand
CGCGGAACAGATGTTCGTTTCATTGTAAAGATCAAAAAATCGCAAACACGCGCAGAATTTGAGAAGGAGATGAAAAAGTTAGCAGCTGAGCAAATGGGTAAAGACTCTCAATCAATAGATGGATTTATCGCTAGTACGGGTAAGAAATTTACTAAAACGGCTTCGGGTCTTTACGTAGCAATTTCTAACCCAGGTGCAGGTGAAAGTCCTAAAATGGGAGAATCGTGGGAAGTAAATTACATAGGTTCCTTTTTAGATGGTAAAGAATTTGATAAAGGAGCAGCTGTAACGCTACCTCCAGTGGGACAATTAGTTCCAGGATTTAACGAAGCGATGATGTTATTGAAAAAAGGGGGTAAAGGAATGTTTATTATCCCTTCTTCTTTAGGATATGGTATTCAAGGTGCACCTCCCCGTATTCCTGCAGATGCTATTTTAGTATTTGAATTAGAATTATTGTCTAAGAAATAATTGAATGAAAGTTTTCGGATTCCTATTTATTGCTTTTTTTACTTTTTCCTGTCTATCTGATATCGCCTATGAAGATGATGTGAAAGCGAGTGAAAATGAAAAACAGATTTTAGCCTATTTTGCTTCTCAAAGTCAAAATCCTACCGCTCTAGCGAATGGAGGTTATTATTTTGTAACTAAGTCGAATCCATCAGGAGAATTAGCGACTAGAGGTGACTCACTTTTTGTACATTACGAGTTCTCGAATCTGGCAACAGGTAAGGTGCTAGACAGTACGAATAGGGCGACTAATTCTCCTTATTTCTTTCGTTATGGTTTTGGAAACCCCGTTTTTGTCAATTTAATGTCGGCCCTGAGAGAGGGAGAACAAGCAACCCTAATTCTACCCGGAACGGGGCAATCTTTTCCAGATTTGCCTGCATACACCCCTCTACTGGTGAAAGTCAAGTCATATGTTGTTCGTACGCAAGATGATTTGATTCGTGAATTCATTTCACAGTACAAGTATTCTGTTACGGAAGCCCAAACGGATGGGTTACGCTATATTCGTTTAAAAGCGGGTACTGGCGACATTCCAGCATCAGGGAAAATCGTCAAAGTTAAATACACAGGTCGCTTTTTAAATACCAAGGCTTTTGACGGAAATATGTCTCGTTCGGATAGTTTAAGTGTAACAATCGGTGGAACAGAAACAGTCAAAGGTTTCCAAAAGGGTATTGAGAAAATGCGTCTTGGAGAAAAGGCAGTCCTTATTTTTCCATCCTCTTTAGGATACGGAGCTGCAGGCAATGCCAGTATTCCAGGAAACACTCCTTTATTTTTCGAAGTTTACATAGCTAAAATTCAATAAGTATGTTGAAATATATCTTTTTCATTTTTTCATTTTTTGTGGTTTTATCAAGTTGTTCCGTTGAAAACGTTGCCGAACAACAGCAACTTAAAGACGATGCAGATATTCAAAGTTATATCACTCAATATAAATTAGTGAACATGCTAAAGACGGCAGATGGGATGTATTATTCTATTAAGCCATCTGGAGGCGCTAAAGTAGCTGTTGCTAATGATTTAGTCACGTTAAACTATAAGCTGTATCTGCTTGATGGGACCTTAATTGATTCGACTAATGCGCAGGCTAAACAGTTCAAATCCATCGTTTATGGAGTTTCACAAACTATTTTTACTCCTATCGTTCAATTGATGAAGGAGGGAGACAAGGGGACTTTTTTATTGCCTTCGAGTTTAGGTTTTGGACCTACTTCTATAGGAAATGTTCCAGCCAATGCCAGTCTTAGAGCAGAAGTAGAGGTTGTCTCAGTTCGCACAGAAGCAGAACAGATGACAGATATGAAAAACCTGTATGGTTTTAAAACTCCAGAAATTACAAGCTCTGGTATGGTTTTTGAGAAAACCCTTGAATCAACCACTGAAACAGCTATAAGTACGGGGAAAACGGTGACTGTAAAATACCTAGGTCGATTAGGCTATGGAACGGTAAAAGTGGATGCGACTACTAATAAATTAGTTTTTGATTCTAAGTTTGGTGAGGGAGAATTTACATTTATCACAGGTACAAGTCAGGTGATTAAAGGTTTCGAGGAGGCTGTGTTAAAATTGAAATTAAACGAGAAAGCTAAAGTTATTTTACCAAGCAGCATTGCTTATGGTGCGAATGGTAATGCCACTATACCTGGCTATTCCCCATTATACTTTGAAATTGAAGTAGTATTCGTTAAATAATGCGTCCAGTTCTTTATTTAGCTACCCAAAACAAGCATAAGGTAGAAGAACTGAGCGCCTTGCTGAAACATAATTTCGACATTCGTGATTTAAGCACTTTATCGCTCACGGAGGAGATTCCTGAAACAGGGAATACGCTTGCAGAAAACTCGCTTCAAAAAGCCCGCTATATTGCTGAAAAATTTCAAGTTACTTGCTTAGCTGATGATTCCGGATTAGAGGTAGAGGCACTAGGTGGAGCACCTGGCGTCTACTCCGCTCGCTACGCGGGAGAACCGAAGGACGATCAAGCAAATCTTCAATTACTCCTTTCTAACCTTTCTGGAAAAACGAATCGGCGAGCACGCTTTGTGACGGTGTTGACCTATTACGATAATGATTCATACACTTCCTTTGAGGGGGAGATTCAAGGCAGCATTGTAGAGGCTCCTCGGGGAACCCAGGGTTTTGGTTATGATCCTGTTTTTCAACCTCAATACGAGACGCGTACTTTTGCCGAAATGAGCTTAGCTGAAAAAAACCTGATTGCACACAGAGCTCGAGCTTTGGAGAAATTTATTAATTACTTAGACGAAACACAGAAATGTGCCGACCAATAGCAAAATATTGGCCTAGCATGCTATTTTTGTAGTGTTTGCATACTAAATCCCCACAATGAAACTGAAAATCAGCTTATTGCTGTCGTTTTTCTTTTACTTAACGGTTGTCCCCTCTTTTGGTCAATTTGTGATCAAAGGACGCGTTTCGGATGCGAAGAATGGCGACCCAATTCCATTTGCTTCAGTGGGTTTAGTAGGTGTAAGTCAAGGAGCTACTACTAATTTTCAAGGCGAGTTTACGTTAAATTCTAAATACTCAGCCGATAGTCTTTTTGCCTCCTTCGTAGGGTATAAAAAGCGCGTCAAGAAAATAACGAGAGGTTCTAAATTGCAAGAAATTGACTTCCAGTTAGAACCCACTGGTCGCGAAATGGCGGAGGTAATTGTCTATTCTGGTGAAAATCCAGCCTTTAAAATTCTGCGTGGCGTTATTCGAAACCGCGAAAAGAATGATCGTTCTAAGCTTACAGCATATGAATATGATTCTTATGCGAAGATGGAGCTTGATGTGGACAATATCTCAGAGAAATTTAAGGAAAAGAAAGTGATGAAAGACATCGCTCAGGCTATTAAGAAATTCGAAAAAATAGCTGGAGAGGATGGAAAGCTAGTTATTCCTACCTATATCTCAGAATCTGTGGGAAAGTTTTTTTATTTAGAAAGTCCACAACGAAAAAAGGAGATAATTTCAAAAACAAACATAAAGGGAGTCGGTGTTAAGGATGGATCTTTGATTTCACAACTGGTTGGCGGAAATTTAGTAGCTAATTATAATTTCTACCAAAACTATGTCGGGTTCTTTGGAAAGGATTTTGCGAGTCCTATTGGAGATAATTGGAAAGGTAGTTATAATTTCTTTTTAGGGGACACGGTGAATGTGGATGGCCATGTGTGCTATCAGATGGATTTCGATCCTAAAAATCCGATGGACTTGGTGTTTAGAGGCCAAATGTGGATAGACACAACCTCCTTTGCCTTGGTACAGATTGATGCAGCAGTAGAAAAAGGGGCTAACCTGAACTTTATTGATAAGATCAAGATCTCACAAGAATTAGAACAAACTAGTTCAGGGGCTTGGTTACCAGCAAGAACGCGATTCTTGATCGACTTGGAAGAACTAACTAAAGGAAGCGCGGGAATGTTATTGAAGATGTACATCTCCAATAAAGATTTCGTGGTTAATAAACCACATGAATTAGGCTTTTATGATTTAACTACTGAGGTAGCAGAGGATGCGATGCAACCTAATCCAGAATTTTGGAAATATGCGCGGCATGAACCACTTAGCACGCAAGATTTGATGGCTTCGGCATTGATTGATTCAGTGCAAAATCTTCCTATAGTTCGTACTTATGTGGAAATCGCGGAGATTATTTTGAGTGGATATAAGAAGTTTAGTGATATAGAGGTAGGCCCTTATGTATCCAGTTTTGCTGTAAATAAAGTGGAAGGTGCCCGTTTTCGATTAGGTTTTAGAACAAACGCTAACTTTGATAAACATTGGATTTTACGAGGCAATGTAGGTTTCGGGACAAAGGATTTAGTGCCTAAATATTCTGCTGAAGTTAATTACCTTTTCTCTAAAAAGAAGTGGACTGTGGCTGGAATCAGACATTCTTATGATATTGAGCGCGTAGGATTAACGCCAGAATTAATTGGAGACAATAAATTATTTTATGCTTTCACGCGCTGGGGAGCTTTTTCAGGGGCTTTCTTTCGACGCGAATCAGAAGCCTTTTTTTCCTCTGAGCTTTCTAAAGGTTTGACTCTAACAACTTCTTTGAATACCCGTTCATTTGATCCTTTATTTCGTTTTCAATATCGTGTAAATCCGGAATTAGGAAGGGAATCTGCTGTTCAGGATTATTTTCAGGAGACTTTTGCCACACTTGAAATACGATTCGCTAAAAACGAGACATTCATCATGAATGGAAATGAGCGGATTACCTTAGCGACGAAGCGTATACCCGTCATTACTCTGAAATACCAGCATGGATTTAAAGGGTTTTTAGGAGGAGATTTTACATATGACCGCGTGACCTTGAAAGCCTATCAGACCTTCCGTTTAGGCACTTTAGGTCGTTCTGACTATACCTTTTCGGCGGGTTATACCCCATCTAATTTACCTGCACCACTTTTATTCCCGCACTTAGGAAATGAGACTTTCTTCTTTATACGTTCGGCTTATTCGACCATGAATTATTTTGAATTTGTGAGTGATCAATATGCCTCTATTCAATACAATCATAATTTTGATGGATTATTGTTTAATCGTATCCCTTTAATTAAGAAATTGAAATGGCGTTTAATTGCTTCAGGAAATATCTTGATGGGTAGTCAACGATCTGCCAATCGCGATATCATGAAGGATGTGGATAACCCTTTACGTTCAAAATTCTTAGATCAATATACCTTTGATTCCTTAGATCCGAACAAGCCTTTTGCTGAAGTTGGTTATGGAATCGATAACATTTTCAAGATTTTACGTATTCAAGCTTTTCATCGGTTAACCTATTTAGATCATGGAAATCCGCAACGGTTTAGATTAATGGCCTCGGTTAATTTCTCTTTTTAGAACATTACAAAGACGAAAGTTTAAACATTTCAAGAATGTTTTTACTCTATTTGATTTCATAAACTCGTCGACCTATATTTACACGGTTTCAACCATTCTAATATGCTATTCATACTCGTGGGTCTATCTCTACTAAGCTACCTGTTGGGCTCTATCCCTACAGCGATTTGGTATGCGGATCGCTACCATGGCATTGATATACGTCAGCATGGAAGCGGAAATGCTGGGGCAACGAATGCATTTCGTGTATTAGGTAAAAAAGCAGGTTCCATCGTTTTGTTTGTTGACGCTTTGAAAGGATTTGTGGCAACTAGTTTAGCCACGGTTTTATTTAGTTTTGGATTAGTAGACTGGGAGTCTTGTGTTGCGTTAAAAATTTTGTTTGGTTTCTTAGCAATCATTGGTCATCTACTCCCGGTTTTTTGTGATTTTAAAGGGGGTAAAGGTGTGGCAACTACTTTAGGAATGGTCGTTGCTTTACATCCTCAAGCAGCGTTTGCTAGTAGCCTAGTTTTCTTAGTTGTTTTTGCGATTTCACATTATGTTTCATTAGGTTCTATGATTACCTCTCTAGTCTTTCCTTTATTACTTCAATTTGGGGTATTTGGGAAGGAATTACCCATTTTGATTTATTTTGGATTTATCATTTCCTTTTTAGTGTTTTTTACACACCGTAAAAATATTGGACGAATCATTTCAGGAACGGAAAATCGGATGTATCTTATTCCCCGAAAAGGACGTTTATAGCCTTTCTATCTTCATTTATTATGCAATCAACACACGAATTTATTGCCGCTCATAAGGATCGGTTTTTGGCGGAGCTATTAGACTTGTTACGTATTCCCTCGATTTCAGCAGATCCAGCTTATGCAGGCGATGTACGTAAGGCCGCGGAATGGGTAGCTGAGAATTTACGTCAAGCCGGAGCAGATCAGGTAAGATTAGAAGAAACACCAGGCTACCCTATTGTTTATGGAGAAAAAATGGTGGATCCTGCAGCGCCTACGGTCCTAGTATATGGGCATTATGATGTGCAACCAGCGGATCCTTTAGAACTTTGGGATAATCCTCCCTTTGAACCGGTGATTAAAGATGATGTGATTTATGCACGGGGTGCTTGTGACGATAAAGGTCAGGTCTTTATGCATTTGAAAGCATTTGAGGCGATGTTAGCCGCGGGTCAGCTAGCTTGTAATGTGAAATTCATGATAGAGGGTGAGGAAGAAGTGGGGTCAGATAATTTAGGCAACTTCGTTGAAGCGAATAAAGACTTGCTAAAGGCAGATGTGATCTTGATTTCAGATACGGCCATTATTGCAAATGACATTCCGTCCATTGATGTGGGATTACGCGGGTTGAGTTATATGGAAGTGGAAGTGCAAGGACCTAACCGCGATTTACATTCAGGTGTATATGGCGGTGCGGTGGCAAATCCAATTAATATTTTATGCCAAATGATTTCCTCGATGCACGATGAATTCAATCACATCACCATCCCAGGTTTTTACGATGGGGTGATGGAAGTGAGTGCGGCAGATAGAGCAGCGATGGCACAGACGCCTTTTGATTTAGAGGCTTACCAAAAAGATTTAGGCATTGATACCGTTTACGGCGAAAAAGGGTTTTCTACCATTGAGCGGGCATCCATTCGCCCTACGCTAGATGTAAATGGGATTTGGGGAGGTTATACAGGCGAAGGAGCGAAGACGGTTTTGCCGTCGAAGGCTTATGCTAAAATCTCTATGCGACTAGTGCCTAATCAGTCTTCCGCTGAAATTACCCGTTTATTTACAGAACACTTTAAAGCGATAGCACCTAAAGGCGTAAAGGTAAAAGTGACAGCTCATCATGGTGGAGAAGGTTATTTGATGCCTACGGATAGCATTGCTTTTCAGGCTGCATCGGATGCGATGGCTACTACGTTTGGGAAACAACCGGTGCCTACCCGTGGAGGAGGAAGTATTCCGATTGTAGCCTTGTTCGAAAAGGAATTAGGGATCAAGTCGATTTTGATGGGCTTTGGCCTAGATTCAGACGCGATTCATTCCCCTAACGAGCATTATGGTCTGTTTAATTTTTATAAAGGAATAGAGACAATTCCTCATTTCTTCCAAAACTTCGCAAATTTATCAAAATAATATGGGGGAGAATTTAAGTGCTTTAGCAACGGAATCTAGCTCTACATATGACAATCTAGAGCAACAAACGGTAGATACGATCTTGCGCCAAATCAATGCGGAAGATAAGACCGTGCCTTTGGCCGTCGAAAAAGTAATTCCCTCCATCGAGCCATTAGTGCATGAAATCGTCAAGCGAATGAAGCAAGGCGGTCGTCTATTTTACATCGGTGCCGGAACTTCTGGTCGCCTAGGCGTAGTGGATGCATCTGAATGT
>JBILCC010000074.1:0-7910 GCA_044353355.1 Aquirufa sp. | reverse complement strand
GTGGGACAATACCAACATGATGTAGACCAAAAGAAATTACAAGCCTCCCTCGACGATACCGTTATCTCGTGCGTGAACTCGGTAGGCGTGGAATTAAATACGGCCTCTAAACAGATTCTATCTTACGTTTCTGGCTTAGGACCTCAATTAGCCCAAAACATCATCGATTACCGCACTAAGAACGGGCCATTCTTAAAACGTTCTGATTTGAAAAAGGTCACGCGTCTAGGTGAAAAGGCTTTCGAACAAGCCGCTGCTTTCTTGCGCATTCGCAACGCGAAAAACCCACTGGACGCCAGCGCTGTGCACCCAGAACGCTACGAAATCGTGGAGAAGATGGCCAAAGATTTGAACTGCAAGGTTTCTGATCTATTAGCGAAAGAATCCTTACGCAAACAAATTCGCTTAAGTCAATACGTGAATGCGGAAGTAGGTATGCCTACATTGACGGATATCATGGAGGAATTAGCAAAACCAGGACGTGATCCACGGGAGCAATTCGAAGCTTTCGAATTCACTGAGGGAGTAAACTCGATCAAAGATCTTCGCGTAGGAATGATGCTTCCAGGAATTGTGACGAATATTACGAATTTTGGCGCCTTTGTCGATATCGGCGTACACCAAGACGGATTAGTTCACGTCAGCCAACTAGCGGACAAGTTCGTGAAAGACCCGAATGAAGTGGTAAAAGTGGCACAAAAAGTGCAAGTCCGAGTGACGGAGGTGGATGAGGCTCGAAAGAGGATTGCGCTGAGCATGAAAAAATAGAGTATAGATAATAGAGTAGAGAGTATAGATGTGGATTTTTATCTCTTCTCTATACTCTCCTCTCTTTAATCTACTTTCTTCTTACAGCAATTAGGCAACTTAGCATAATCTTTCGCTACCGCCTTTACCTCATCTGCATCGTATCCTGATTCAGAGATCACTTTTTTGATTCCAGCGGCATCGATTTTTGCTGCATCAAACTCCACTGTAATCACCTTGTCGTCTAGGTTTAAGTCGGATTTAGCCACGCCTTTCGTTAAAGCTAAATTCTTTTCAATGCGCTCTTTGCACATTTCACAGATCGCAGAAGTTTTGATCTTCACTGTCTCCTTAGGACCAGCAAGCGCCAATAATGGCAAAATCAACAGAAACAAGAATTTTTTCATCGGACTATTTTTTAACTACCTTTAAATCCATCGTGCAAGCAGGGCATTTACCTTTCTTCGAATAGGTCTTTTTGCCTTCGCACTTCATTGGGCACGCATATTCTTCTTTTTTGTTCTCTTTTGCAGCCTTTTGAGTGGCTTGAGATGTGGACGCAAAGGCCCCAAACATTCCCATTACTAGGGTCGAAACTAAGATGTACTTTTTCATATTAATTGATTTTAAAACGGATTCCTGTATAAACCATGGTGCCCACTATGGGCCCCCAAACCATCGATGCATCAAAACCCAACGCAAATGGATCCTTAGCACTCATAATCGGATTAGCTTGAGTAAAATTAAAAAGATTTTCCGCACCTAGATACAATTCCCACTTTTTAAATTGACGCGTCACCTGTGCGTTCACCGTAGAGAAAGCTGGAGCCAGAACGTCAGGGGAAGAAGCCGTATGCAAATGACCGACCGTCGCATCAGGAATTCGTCTTGTTCCATTCCATTGCCATGTCAGATCGTATTTCCAAATTTCATAAGGTGTCGCATAGGCCAAATTGACTAAAACACGATCACGATTTAAAAAGGGCTTTGACAATCGATTCAATACCCCAGATTCGGTTAAATAGTCCGCTTGCACATCTTGAAAGCGATAGGCAGCTTTGAGTTCGAATCGCTTAAATGGACTATAATTAAATTCTGCTTGTACACTGGTAGAATAGGACACGCCCGGACTTGAATAAAAACGAACACTCGAAGCAGACTCCATATCCACCATCCATTGGTGGATAAAATCGGTCTGAAAAGCATCAATCACCAGATTTGCCTTTCGGGACCCGATGTTCATATTCTTCGTTAATGTGATCCCGTAATTCCAACTTACTTCTAAAGGATTAAGATTGCCAACCAGTTTTAAGGCACGGTTATTAATTAGGTAGCCCATATTTTCTGCCAAAGGATTCGCCCTTCTCCACCCCTTTCCGGCAGATAATCGAACAATCCAATCCGGTGCCATATCCCATTTCATGTGTAGACGGGGAACCCACTGCGTACCTAGCTGGTTATGGAAGTCAACTCTTTGGCCTAAAACTATTGTCAATTTCGTAGGAATCGTCCACGTATATTCACCATAAATTCCAGGCACCATTTCCGTTCTAGCATAAGCTGAATCCAAATATGACTCCTGGTAAGAGTCCATCAAAAAACTGGCACCTGCCTTCCACGTATGGTTGGTGTTATCAATGATAGATTGAAAAATCAAATTCCCGTACACACTTTGCTCCCGGCCCTTGTAATTTTTCATCGAAAAATAGGAGTCATTCGCATGATTTGCCGTACTTACAATCAAGGCCAAACCTTGGTAAGGCTTATTAGGGAATAAACGCGCCACTTTAGCAAAGGTCTCCACGCGCTCTGTCTTGCTCCCAAAGCCGTAGATCATATATCGATCAGAATTCGATTCAATCCCATTTTGACCTCCTAAACGATCCTCATGTAAATAATTCGCCCCCCATTGAATCATCCAACGATCAGTGGCATATTTCCAGCGATTTAGGACGTTGATTAAATTAAATAAAGGCAAATCAAGAAATCCATCCCCATTTCCATCTAAGCGAGCCGCCTGCTGAGAATAATGGGTAAATACGCCGGTTGATAAACGGGAGTTAAAACGGTGAGCCCCTTGTTGATTGACTTCAAAACGCCCCTGGGAGTTTGTATAGGTATTTAAATAATAGACTTCAGAGGTATCTGGCTTTGCGAGTTCCACATTAATCGCCCCGGTCATGGATTCGTATCCATTAACGACCGAGATGGTTCCTTTGGCTAAATCAATCGATTTAATCCAAGTACCTGGTAAATAATTCAAGCCATAGGTGGATTTCAAGCCCCTAATCGACGGTACATTCTCTACATTGGTTTGTACATAAGTTCCCGCTAAACCCAACATTTGAATCTGCTTCGACCCAGTCACCGCATCCGCATAACTCACAGAAACAGAGGCATTAGTTTCAAAACTCTCTGAAAGATTACAGCACGCCGCCTTGCCTAATGTTTTAATGGTCATTATTTCGGTGGCGAGAACCGCATTGTCGTCTTTTTGGCCTGGATTAGCAATGACACGAAATTCTTTCAATTCCGTTTCGCGTTCGATACTGTCTTTTTGAACATTTTTTTGAGCTTGCAAAAGACTTGAAAAACTAAGTAAAATCAATAATTTATACATGGTAATTTGATTTAGAAGTTAGAAATAGATTTTGCTCTATTTCCTCAAATCAAATACGTTTGCAATTGAGCTAAGCGAACCTGCCTAGCGAGAGGTGGTGCATTAGATGGGTGAGAAAGAGAACCCTGTTCTTGGTAAATTACAGAGGGTGCTACAAACTTTGGAATTAGTGGGGTAGTTGAAAATGCAAAAATGATATTATTATTCCCCTTCGTCAGATCAAAATTAAACTTCACTTGGTATTTATCCAGCAAACAACATTTCGCTCTTGATAAATGCGCTTGCAGTGGATTTTCACAACAAGATGCCGCTTTCGAAAAAGTCGACTTTTTAGCGCCTGTAAATACACAAGTTTCCTCTGTCCAAGAAATTCCTAAGCTACCGACTAAAATCCAGGCGGCGAGGAAGAGGGATGTAAAGCTTTGGACAAAGAATTTCATACCACGAAATTAAGGACAATTCACTAATTTGCTTTATGTTTCAGCGATTTATCTTCTTTTTACTTTTTAGTGCAAGTCTGCCATTACAAGCACAAACGTATCGCTATCTGGTTTTGTTTAAAGATAAAGCCTCTTCAACGTTTTCAGTAAACAATCCCACTGCTTTTTTAAGTTCCAAAAGCCTCGAACGCCGTCAAAAAAATCGCGTTCCTGTCATTGAACAAGATCTACCCGTTAGCATTACTTATCTAAACCAAGTAAAAGCAACAGGTGCAAGAATTGTTTTCCCCTTAAAATGGATCAATGGTGCACTGATTACTCAAAAACCCAGTGAACTCAAAAAAACACTTGCTCTAAGCTGCATAAAAGGGCTTTATTGGAATTTTCCAGCTGATTCAAGTTCATCGAATCAAATTACATCTGGGACACAATCAAACTTAATAAGTCCTGATTATGGAAATTCATTAACCCAAATCGCCCAACTTGGAATCGATCAAATGCACGCTAAATCCATTCGTGGCGAGGGCACGCTCATAACATTGCTAGACGATGGATTCAAAAATGCGAGCACAGTACCTTACCTTCAAAAATTAGTCGCCGAAAAAAGAATCATAGCCACACTTACTACAGATCCAACTGTAAACTCTGTTTATGCGACTGGAGGCCATGGAACGAATGTACTTTCTACCATTGCCGGTTTTGAATCGGGAAAATTAATCGGGACGGCCTATCAAGCCTCTTTTGCCCTTGCCCAAACCGAAGAAAGTGGACACGAATTAATTGTAGAAGAAGCCAATTGGCTTAGAGGGGCTGAATGGGCAGATAGTTTGGGAACGGACATCCTTTCATCTTCCTTAGGCTATTCCACCTTTGATAATCCCTTGCATAATCATAGCTATGGAGACATGAATGGAAAATCTACACTTGTCTCCAAAGCTGCCAGCTGGGCTGCCAGCAAAGGGATCCTATGTACCATTAGCGCAGGAAACGAAGGGGCTAATGCCTGGAAATATATCACAGCACCAGCAGATGCAGATTCCATTTTAACGGTAGGTTCAGTGAGTGCAATAGGCGGAGTATCTTCCTTTAGCTCGCAAGGACCCAGCTTCGATGGAAGAGTAAAGCCGGATGTAGTTGCCATGGGATCCTCCACCGTGGTGGGGTTAATCGATGGAAAAATTGGTCTATCTAATGGAACCTCCTTCTCAGCTCCCTTAATTGCTGGACTAGCTGCAGGTCTAATGCAAGCTTTTCCCACGCATAGCGCTCAACAAATCAGAAATGACATCCTAAAATCAGGATCTCAATTTTCGCGATCAGACATGTTGCTGGGATTTGGTATTCCCAATTTTGACAAAGCAAGTAAATCTATGGATCTCATTTTAGGCAACACAGAAGAGCTTAATTTTAACATCTACCCTAACCCCGTATCACCAGGTATGGCTTTACATATTTCTATCCCATTTCATGCTGCGCAGGTAGAGATTTTAAATAACGCAGGACTAGTCGTCCAAACCTTTCAACTAAATCAACGAGAATCAACAATTTACCTTGGACCTTTCGTTTCTGGGAAATATTATTTTAGATTTACCGCTGAATCAACCTCAACTATCAAACCTATCTTAATTCTATGAAAACACGCTTTCTATCACTTGATATCCTCAGAGGAATCACACTTGCGGGCATGATCCTAGTAAATAATAATGGAAATGGAGACTTCACTTATGGACCCTTAATGCATGCAAAATGGAATGGATTCACCCCTACTGACCTCGTTTTTCCTAGTTTTCTCTTTATGGTGGGCGTTGCGATGCGCTTTTCTTTCAAGGCATTTAATTATGAATTAACGCCATCCGTTCGTAACAAGATTTTAAAGCGGACTATCTATTTATTTTTAATCAATTACTTCGTTTTTTACTTCCCCTTTACTGATTTCTCTTTAGGGAATTTACGTATACTAAATGTTTTACCCCGAATAGCACTTTCCTATTGCGCTGTTTCTTTTTTGACGCTTCAGGTTCCATCCAAATGGCTCACCTGGATCAATGCGGGTATTTTATTGTCATTCTGGGGTATTTTATATGCTTTTGGCGATACTGGATTATGGATGGATATTAGTCATAATGCGGTACGAAAATTAGATCTATTCTTATTTGGCGAGTCTCATTTGTATCATGGAAATCTGGTAAATGGCATTCGAATCGCTTTTGATCCAGAGGGATTTTTGAGTACACTTCCGGCTATTTCCACTTGCCTATTTGGCTACCAGGTAAGTTTATATTTAGAAAATCAGGCCAAAGATGGTAAATCAGCCTTAACTGGTTTACTCGGATGGGGTGCAGCCCTAATCGTATTAGCCGTGATCTGGGATCAGGCATTTCCTATTAATAAAAAGCTGTGGACCAGCTCTTTTGTTCTTTTATGTGCCGGCATTGACTTTATCTTAATCGGACTATTAAACTGGTGGATTGAGACAAAAGAACGTCACTTCGGAAATACTTTCTTTCTCGTTTTGGGTACAAATTCCATACTAGCTTATGGTATTTCAGAAATCATCGCAATCCAATTAGGCAAATACCAAATCCAGGGTCAATCAGGCAGTGATTGGTTGTATTGGCATATTTTTGAACCCATCTTTGGCAAATACAACGGTTCCCTCGCCTATGCGATTTCTTTCGTGTTGGTGTGCTGGGGAGTTTGTTGGGTGTTTTGGCGCAAGAAATGGTTTCTTAAAGTATAGTTTTTGATTTTTTCATTCAAATTGTCATCCTTCATTTAAAAATTCTAAAATCGTGCTTCGCAATGATTTTGTGAATTTCTATATGAAGTATTCTTATTCAAACAAAGAGCAAGTTTTGATTGCTATAGATCTGAATCAATAACAGATTGATGTAGAGCAAGCGGATTTTTAGCTGAGGGTATTTAGTTGAGGGATTTTAGAAATTATGGCGTAGACCAATTTGAAAATCCCTCAACTAAATACCCTCAGAATGAAAAAGGAGCGCCGCACCAAAAACCCCAGCCGAATCCCCTAACTTGGGCTTCACAATCGGCGTTAGGACTTCCCCAGAATTGAAAATGTATTTCTTGATTCGTTCGATTCCCTCTGTATACAGCAAATCGATATTCCCCACACCGCCACCTATAACAATGACTTGGGGGTCTAACACATTTATTAACGTAGAAACAGCGCGTCCAAAATTCTCGAGCATTCGATCAATAGTGGCAGAAGCGAAAGCGTCTGTTCCAGCTAGATGAGCATGTAAGATTTGGGGCATGCGAAGTTTTTGGCCTGAAATAGAAAAATAAAATTCCTCAAGAGCGGGCCCAGATATCACATGTTCTACACAGCCTGATTTACCGCAATAACACGGCTTACCGCCCTCTTCTAAGATATTATGCCCCCATTCGCCGCCTATTCCATGTAAACCGTTGATTACTTGTCCATGAACAACTAACCCACCACCTACACCCGTACCCATGATGATTCCAAAAACAACTTCAGCCTTTGGATTAACGTCCTGAACAGCGCCCATCAAGGTTTCTGCTAAGGCAAAACAGTTTGCGTCATTCGCTAAACGTACTTCAGCACCCAAAGCTTTCGCTAAATCAGCTGCCATCGGACGACCATTCATGGAGGTCGTGTTGCAGTTTTTCATCGTTTGAGTGGCTGGATTCAAAACACCAGGAGTGGCGAAACCGATTTTTGAGGGTGCTACCCCTACTTGTTTTGAGACGCGTGAAGCTAAAAGAGCAACTTGTGAAATAATGTGCTCATAGCCTTTTGAAGCTTCTGTATCGATACGTTCTCGGGCGATGACTTGGGTGACATCTGTAGCAGACAAGACGGCACATTCGATTTTGGTTCCCCCTAAATCAATGCCCCATAAATAGGATTCTTTCATAGGTTTAGCGACGGTTATCGTTGTTCTCAAAAATACTCAAATAACTTAAATAACGGCTATGCGCAATATCTCCGGCTTCAAAAGCTTTCAAAACGGCACAAGATGGTTCCGAAATATGTAGGCAATTATTGAATTTGCATTCGCCAATCAGTGCACGCATTTCAGGGAAATAATGGGAAAGTTCTTCTTTTTCTATTT
>JBILCC010000073.1:0-7985 GCA_044353355.1 Aquirufa sp. | reverse complement strand
CCTGATTATTTCCCACCACCCCATCATTTTCTCTGGCTTAAAACGAATCACCGGCGCTTCGTATGTCGAAAGAACTGTCATTAAAGCCATTCAGAATAATATTGCTCTCTACGCCTCACATACAAATTTAGATCATGCTCCACTGGGTGTTAGCTATCATTTAGCTGCTAAACTAGGTATTAAAGGGCAAGTGTTAAAACCGATGCGCGATGCCTTGAAGGCTCTGCACTATTATGTTCCAGCGACACATGAACACTCCGTGAGAGAGGCATTGCATTCAGCTGGAGCGGGAAACATAGGTGAATATTCTTCTTGCAGCTTTACATCCGAAGGTTTAGGCCGTTTTCAACCATCGACGGAAGCGAATCCACACACGGGAACAGCTAATGTTTTATCTGAGGTAAACGAAGTAAAGATAGAAATGATTTTTCCTGCGCACCTAACTAGTGCTATTTTGACGGCTTTAAAATCAACTCATCCATATGAGGAGGTGGCATATTCCATTTATTCTCTTGATAATTCATGGGAAAATGTGGGCTCTGGCTTTGTAGGAAATTTAGAAAAGTCGCTTTCGCCGGAAGAGTTTTTAGTATTTGTCAAAAAGCGCTTAGGACTTCAAGCCCTGAAGCATACCGCTTTACCTAAGGGACCTATTTCAAGAGTCGCGGTTTGTGGGGGTGCAGGAAGTTTCTTGATCAAAGAGGCGATAAAACAAAGTTGTGATGCCTATATCACTTCAGATATCAAGTACCATGAATTTTTTGACGCAGAAAATCAATGTTTACTCCTCGATGTGGGGCATTACGAATCTGAAGTCATGATTATTGAGACGATACATGATTATTTATCAAAAAAATTTAGTAATTTTGCCGTTCTGAAAAGTGAAACCAATACCAATCCGGTACGTTTCACTTAAAACGAGAGAGGTTAGACAATTCAAATAAATTAGAATAATGGCTACAGTTACCGAAACAACGATTGCCCAAAAGTTAGAGGCCCTTTTAAAGCTTCAAACCATTGATTCAACGTTAGATAATATCAAGAAAGTACGCGGTGATTTACCGGAAGAAGTTCGTGATTTAGAAGATGAGATCATGGGATTAGAGACTCGTTTGGCTAAATTCCAGCAAGACGTAGCTGATTTTGAAGAGCAAATCGCTAACTACAGAATCGCAAAGAAAAACTCTGATAACTTAATCATTAAGTACAAGGAACAACAAATGAATGTGCGCAATAACCGCGAATTCGATGCAATTTCTAAAGAAATTGAATTGCAAGGAATCGAAATGGAAATTGCAGATAAGCGTATTAAAGAAATCGATTTTAAAGTTTTGAACAAAAACGACGAAATCGCTTCAGTAGAATCGAACTTGTTCGAACGCAAAAAAGATCTTGAGATCAAGCAAAATGAATTACAAGTAATCATTGCTGAGAGCGAAGAAGAGGAGCAGAAATCATTAAAAGATCGCGAGAAAGCAGTGAAAACAGTAGACGAGCGCTTGTTAAAATCATACACAAAATTACGCGACAACGCACGTAACGGCCTAGCAGTTGTTTTAGTGAAGCGTGGTGCTTGTGGTGGATGTTTTAGCTCTGTGCCACCGCAACGTCAAACAGATATCAAAGACAAGAAGAAAATCTTAGTTTGCGAGCATTGTGGACGCGTATTCGCAGGAGTTGAGGATGTAATCCCAGCTCCAGAGAAAGAAAAGAAATCTCGTGCTAAAGCAGTAGCGCCGGCAGCGGTAGCCGCAGCAGTGATCGAAGAATAGTCTTTACCATTTTATATGAAAAAGCCCGCTATCTCTAGCGGGCTTTTTTTTGTGGGTAAAAAAAGTCATTTTTGTCCATTACAATTTTGCTCTATCCTATCTTGTCTACTAACTAGTACGTATGGCCATAGAAAAAGAAAAAACTAAATTAGGGGACCAAGAGATCAAAATAGACTCAAGTTATAACTCCCCTGAAATCAATTGGGCTGATTTTGTCATGGCCGACGATTCCGATTCTACTGAAATTAATTTGGGAGATTTTGACTTAGATAATGATGAGTTAGTAGCCACTGCTTCCCAGAAAATAAAGAACGAAAACACCTTAGCATTTTTAGTATACGTAAAAAATGCCTTAAGCGAATTAGGGTACGAAACGAATAATTACAACCCTTTCTTTTTCACCTCTTTAGTCGATGTATCTGACAAAGAATTATCTGGCTTCTTGTATGTAAATAGGGATGGATTCTATAGTAACTGCCAAGAAAAAAGTGAATTACACCTGATTTGCTCTTGGGATTCAGTAGAAGATATCGAGTTAGTAGAGGAAAGTGAATCTTCCATGAGAATAAATATTAATTCAACAGAAGGCAAACTAACCATTCATGAGCCCTATTCAAAAAACATGTTGGTTTTACTTGCCATCTATAAAAATTGTTGGAAAAAAGTGCTTAAAGAGGAGATTAATATAATTGCCTTTAATTCGCAGGATGAATACCTTAATTGGTTGCATGAAAAAACTATATAAAGGATCTACAACAAAAAAGCCAGCTAAACAGCTGGCTTTTTCTTTATTTCAACATCCCCAATAAGGAACTCAATTTGTCTTTTAAATCTTTGCGATCTACGATAAAATCTAAGAAGCCATGTTCTTCGACGAATTCAGAGCTTTGGAATCCTTTAGGCAAATCTTTTCCGATCGTTTCTTTAATAACACGAGGACCAGCAAAGCCGATCAAAGCACCTGGCTCAGCAATGTTGAAGTCACCTAGCATCGCAAAAGATGCGGTCACACCACCGGTGGTCGGATTCGTCATCAAAGAGATATAAGGAATTTTAGCTTCTGCCAGGAGGGCGATTAGAGAAGAGGTTTTGGCCATCTGCATTAAAGAAAAACCAGCCTCCATCATTCGAGCACCACCGGAACGAGAAATCATTAAAAAAGGCTTGCCTGTTTCTAACGAATGACGCATTCCACGTGTGATCTTCTCTCCCACCACAGATCCCATCGATCCGCCAATAAAATTAAAGTCCATCGCTGAAATACAGATAGGCAATCCGTTAATCTCACCATGGGCTGTTCGAACCGCATCTTTCAAGCCCGTATTATATTCTGTAGCCTTAATTCGATCCGTGTATTTTTTAGTATCCGTAAACTCCAAGGGATCTCCAGAACCCATCATGGGATCTAACTCGGTATAAAGAGAATTATCAAATAATAACTCGAAATAGTCTTGAGAACCAATCTTTTCGTGGTAATTACAACCCGAACAAGTATAGGCAAACAGGCGGTGTTCGCGCGTATGAATCGCTTTTTTACAAGAAGGACACTGGTACCATAAACCATCCGGAGCATCTAACTTAGAAGCGGTGGGAGTAACAATTCCTTTTTCTTTTCTTGAAAACCAAGACATAGGGCTAATTTTAATGATTAAGACTACAAAGATAAGTAAAAAGCTTTGCTAGGCCTTAGCGAACCACAACAATTCGCTTATAATATACGCTTCTATTAACGATTACCTGAACAAAATACATCCCAGTAGGCAGAGTCGAAATGTCAAATTGCTTATCTAACATTCCGCCTTTCAACTGCAAGCTTTCTTGCTTAACCCACTGTCCTGAGGCATTTAGAATCCCTGCTTGTATTTGCTCTTCTTGTGAACCTACGTTTAATCTCACCCGAATAACCTGTGAAGATGGATTAGGTGTAACCTGCAATTCAGCAGAATACACAGCAGGCTCAGCCGCTAAAACCAATGGTGGTGGTGGTGGTGGCGGCGAAGCTACTTCTCCTTGAATAGTTAAATTATCAATCGCCCAGCCCCAGCCATGTGCCCCTACATCCGCATGCAATCGAAATCGAAAGACTAGTTGATCTCCTGCTTTAATTATGCCAGAGGAAAGCAAGTCGATTTCCCTTTTTATAACCAATGTAGATGTACCCAAACCTGTTGAATTCCCTTTAGAATCAGTACCAGAATTATATACTCCTAACCAAAGTGGGGAATGATTCGAATCCCAGCCATTGATTAAATTAAACCAATTTTTGCCTGCATCTTTTGAAGCTTGCACCGTCACATAATCAAAAAATTCACGATTAACGGTTCCATTTATATTTAAAAAGGAAGCTCCTTCTTCTCCAGGTTCTACCAATACCACTTCATCAAAAGAGATCTTGGCCGAGTCGGCTCGTACCGTAATTGGCTTTAACAAGATCGCATCACTATTAGTGAACTGATCTGATCCCCCTGCACCATCATAGGACTCCTCAGTCCCATCAGCATACGGATGTTGACTATGTAATCCTATAGTAGAAAAACCTGTCGGCTTTGCAAAACTGAAGCCTTTTAAATAAAAATCGGAAGAGGGAGTTGAATCAAAGTTTTGACTATAACTCGCCGCGGGAGCTTGCAAACTAAGGACAGTAAAATCGAAAGTGCCGTTAGCAGGAAGTGTGACAACATTAGTAATTTTTGCCTTGTCTTTTACAATAACTCGGTATTTAATCACATCACCCGCCTTCAATAAGCCAGCAGCGAATTCAAAACTATTCGAATAACTATAAGAAAATCCAGCAACTTTCTTAAATCCTTTTCGAATCACCGCACCATTATTGATAGCGTATTCCATGTAAACCGTATCAATACCAATGTTATCAGCAGCTAGTAACGTAGGTAAAGGGATTACATTCTGCGAGCTGAAAATATATTTCAATGAATTTGCGAAAACCACCTCTGGTTTAGTTGTGTCTGGCGCTATATTGAACTCAAAATAACTTCCATAAGGTGTACCCGTTATGAGCGGTGCTTCAGCTGGGGTAACAAATTTCTTGCCAGATTTTTCCTGAGCATACCAGTAATACTTGATATTTCGAGGTGTCGTACTTTTAGGCAAGGTATAGGAATAGGTGTTTCCTGATTTTAAAAATGCAGAAATGGGATTAAATGTATTCGAATTAATGGCCAAATAAAGCTTTAAAGAAGATTCATCCCAAAGCGTATCCGAATACACTTTCACTGAAAAAGTTTTATCAGTCGATTGATCTTCTGTATCACTATATTCCTCCCCTATCAAATTAGATGAATACCAGCCTAAATCATTAAAAGCAGAACTAACAATTGGGCCTATCGAATGGGTAACCTCACCTCGCGCAATAGCAGGTGTCATTAAGGCATTAGGACTTGTTACGCCGTAGGTCGCTTGGTCCACATGGTAAATACTAGACCCTTCCTTATAAGTAGTGGGAGCATACATTTTAGCTACGCCCCCATTCGCGTTTAAAATGGAAGGAGAGGATAAACTAATATCGTTAGAGATAATTTGACTATAAAGTGCCGTTGATGGATTTTTGAACTTAGTGGTATCCGTTAATGAGGCTTTTGCAGAGTTAATCAAATACTGGTCAAAAATTCCTGGATACCCGTATCCTGCCTTACCATCCTCAACAGATATTTGACCAATAAATCCAAGTCCATGACCAATCTCATGTAAAACCACTGAATAAAGGTCGATTTGGTTGGTTGCAGGCACTCCAGACGTTCCAACATACCAATCTTTGAAGTCTGAATTAAAGGTTGCCACCACTTCAGCATTCGTCCCATTCAAGTTTTTATGTGCCATTTTCTCCGCTAATGCAATAGGATAAAATGTGTTTAAACGATTAGCTCCCACAAAATTTCGGATATTAGCTGTTGTCCCCGCACTACCTAATACATTCGCAGCTAAAGGCGCCCATTTAACATAAATAGTTATGGGCACATCGGAGGAAAACACGGTTGACCAAGTCGCTGCCGCTTTATCAAAAACAGCTTTTATGTCTTCAGGAGGACTTGTTTCGTAAGTTAAATTGATGGTTGCTGAGGCTTTGGTTTGGGATGTTGCTTCCAGTTTAATTGCCTCAGCTTGCGCTAAAATGGCGCGCATTGATTCCGTATATCCTTCTGGCAAATCACGTTTCAAGCCCATGAATTCAGGCGTATATTCCTTAATCATGATGCCAGGTACCATTTCCATCTTAGGGCGTCCCCTTTGAGAGAAAGCCACAAAACTAATACACAAGAATAAGACTGACAGAATTCTCATAAGGCTGCTATTTTTTCATATAAACCAACAAAATTAGAGGCAATTACCTGTGTATGAGCCAATTCCTCCGCAGTATGAGAAGTCGTTATTCCGACCACACGAGCACCCGCGGCAAGTCCAGAGGCAATCCCTTGAAGGGAATCCTCTATCACCCAACAATCCTCAGGTGCAACACCTACAAGTGCTGCCGCCTTCACGTATATCTCTGGATCAGGCTTCCCTTTTTTGACTTCTGCCCCACCAATTATAGCGTCAAACTGATCTCGAATACCTAAGCCATCCACAATAAAATCTATATTTCCAGGACCCGCTGAGGTAGCCAAGGCTGTTTTAACACCTCTTGATCGTAAGTTCTGCAAAAATGACACTAGTCCTTCCGCTGGCTTTCTATGCGCAGCATAAAATCCGCGGTAAAGTAATTCCTTCTCTTCCTCTAACTTTTCTACCTCTGAACGCGTCATCTCCTTTTTGTAGAACCATTCAAAGGTATCCTTCGAATTCATCCCATTCAGCTCTTTGTAAAACACCTCGCGAGTCAATGGAATACCATTGCGCTCGCAAAAAAGCAACCATGCCTCTACGTGAAAAGATAGATTATCTACGATTACGCCATCCATATCGAACAAAACAGCTTTCAATGACATATTATAAGTTTAAAATAAGCCCATCATAGGCTAATGAAACGTTAGGTGGCAACTCTTTATTTACTTCAGCATGTAGCCCCATTTGATGGCTAATGTGTGTTATGTAGGCCTTTTTAGGCTTTAAATCAGCGATCAATTCTAGCGCTTCTGCTAAGGTATAATGAGAGATGTGGGAGGTCTTGCGCAAGGCATTAATAACTAAGACATCTAAATCACGTAATTTATCCTGCTCCTTCGGTTCGATGGAATTCGCATCTGTTACGTAGGCGAAATTCCCAAAACGAAAGCCAAGCACATCTAAATAATAATGCTTTACAAATACGGGTTGTATATCAATTCCTTGCACAGTGAATGGCTGACCATCGATTTCATAGACATCAATTTCTGGTACACCCGGGTATTTATTATCCCCAAAAGCATAGGCAAACTCCTGCTTCAACTGTGCTATGACCTGAGCGCGGGCATACAAGGGAATCGCAGATTGTTGGTGAAAATTAAATCCACGCACATCATCCATTCCGGCGGTATGATCTTTGTGTTCGTGCGTATAAAGTACGGCATCCAGACGCTTAATTCCGGCCCGAAGTACCTGCTGACGAAAATCAGGACCCGTATCAATGATAAAACTCTTACCACCTATTTCGACATGAATCGAAACACGTAGGCGCTTGTCTCGCTCGTCTATAGACTGACAAACTGAACAGTTACAAGCAATCATCGGAATCCCCTGCGAAGTTCCCGTTCCTAAAAACGTTACTTTAGAAGGGGACATGAGCTTATTCTGTTAAGGCTTTCACCTGAGAAACCAAAGAATCGAAGTTCAAGGGTTTTGCTAAGAAATCATTAAATCCAGCTGCTTTGAAATCATCCATTGAATAATTGCGTGCATTTCCGGTAATCGCGATCATCGGAATGGCTGCTTTTTTCTTATCTGCTAGTGCACGTACAGAACGAGCACAATCCATACCGTCCATTACCGGCATATTGATATCAAGTAAAATAATATCGAATTCAGCTTTCGCTAATTCATCTAATACTTGTTGTCCGTTTTTCACGGCGTGTATCTCAAAATTTTGAAATTCTAAAATCTTCTTCGCTAAATTTTGGATCACTGAGCTATCTTCCGCTATCAATACCTTTTTCATATATTCTTTATTTATCGTCAATTGCGAGTAAAAATAGCCAAAGGAATGTGGAATTCAAACGAATTTTGGCAATAAAAAAAGCGACCCATTTCTGAGCCGCTTTTTTATCAACTTCTTGATTTTAT
>JBILCC010000072.1:0-7989 GCA_044353355.1 Aquirufa sp. | reverse complement strand
GATTTTTCTGATTTAATGAGTATCTTGGAAAAATTAGAAATCGACTAATATGCTAACTAAAGTAAAGGAAACATACGCTCAGGTGAAAGCCTCGATTTCCGCTAAAATGGTCGTTATAGGACAATGGTTGCTATTAGTGGTGAAAAAAGTACTAGGCGAACGGGGCTATAGTTTTTGTCTTGGCTACCTTGTTTTAGGTCAAGTATTTGTACAAACTCAAGTTCGTAAGGTTCAAGCTGTTTATGATGCCAAAGTAGACAAGACCAGTCCTTATTACAAGCCCATCGTTCGAGGATATAAATTCTTTGCTAAATCAGCTCTCTTCGTGTTGGTTTATTTGTTAGTCATTGAGACAAATTTCTTCTTTCTAACGGGAGAAATGCCAAGTGTGGATGATTTACAGAATCCGAAATTATCCCAAGCTTCCGAGATTTATTCGGCTGATGGGGTGCTTTTAGGTAAGTTTTTCGCCGAGAACAGAACTCCCATTCGCGATTTTAATCAGATTTCTCCCTATTTAGTGAAGGCCTTAGTGGCGACAGAAGATGCGCGTTTTTATGAGCATACGGGGATTGATTTTCAAGCTTGGGCTGGCGTATTAGTAGGGATTGCAAAAGGCGGAGATCGTGGGGGAGGAAGTACCATTTCACAGCAATTAGCCAAGAATTTATTCAAGACGAGAACGAAGAAGGGCTTTGTGAAAACAGGACTTTTGGGCTATATACCTGGATTAAATAAGTTAATTTATAAGTCCAAAGAATGGGTTACTGCCATCAAATTAGAGCGTTTTTATACGAAGGATGAGATTATTCTTTGGTATTTGAACACCGTGGATTATGGTAATAATGCTTACGGAATTAAGGTAGCATCGAAGACCTACTTTAATACTTCGCCAGACAGTCTGAATATTCAGGAGGCTGCGATTTTAGTGGGTTTGCAGAAAGCGACAACGACGTATAATCCAAAGCGATACAAAGGGAAACCTTTAAAAGAAAACAAAGCTTGGAAGCGCCGTAATGTTGTTTTAGCCCAAATGGTGAAGGCAGGTTACTTGCGCAAATCAGATTACGATTCACTCGCCGTAATGCCCATTGAGTTGCGTGAAAACGAGGAATCTCCGTATGATGGAACAGGTAATTATTTTAAAGTCGCAGTGGCTAAATACCTGAATGAATGGGCAGAGAAGAATGATATCGAATTAGATCTATACCGGGATGGATTGAAAATTATAACAACCATTGATTCGAAAATGCAGATCTATGCGGAAGAATCAGTGGAAGAAGGAATGCGAGCGACGCAAAAGAATTTTGATAATCACTGGGCAAATCAAAATCCATGGGTAGGTGAAAATGGGCAGGAGATACCTGGTTTCATCGATACAGTGGCGAAACGGACAGAATATTATAAGTATTTAACCGCTCGTTTCCCTAAGACCCCTGATTCTGTCAAACACTACATGAAGGATGTGAAGCGCGATATGTGGGTGTATTCACGTAACTCGATGGGTGAAGAAAAACGCACAATGAGCGCCTACGATTCGATTCAATATTACAAGAAATTCTTGCAAGCAGGTATGATGACGATGGATCCATTCACGGGCCATATCAAGGCTTGGGTGGGTGGTTTAGATTTTAAATACTTTAAATATGATCACGTAAAGCAAGGTCGCCGTCAACCCGGATCTACATTTAAACCATTTGTTTATACCTCTGCTATCGATGGACCTAAGGATCTTTCGCCTTGTTATATGATGCGCGATGAGCCATTCGAGATTGAGGTGGAAAATGCAAAAGGGGAAAAAGAAATGTGGCGCCCAGGTAATGCAAACGGTGGTTTTTCTGGCAGAGAAATGCCCATTAAACGAGCTTTAGGACAAAGTATTAACTCAATTACTGCCAGATTAACCAATGAAGTGGGAGCGGATACCGTGATGTATTATGCGAAGAAAATGGGTATTAAGAGTCCTTTAAAGGCGGTAGCCTCGATTGGTTTAGGTTCTTTTGATGTGAATCTCTTCGAGATGATTGGTGCCTATTCTGCTTTTGTGAATGAGGGGATGCACGTAGAGCCGATGCTAGTGCAAGAGATTCAAGATCAAAATGGTAAGGTTTTGCAACGTTTTGATCCCACCATGGAGCAAGTAATACGCAAAGAATCTGCCCAATTAGTTCGTTATATGCTGGAGGGAGTCATTCATGAAAGTGGAACGGGTAGTTCTTTATTATATGGCGAGGGAGATATTTTATTGCCTAAAGACAATCGGTACGCGCGCGTTTTTGCAGGAAAAACCGGTACGACTTCGAATCACTCAGATGGCTGGTTCATTGGAATGTCACATAATTTGATTTCTGGAGTTTGGGTAGGAGGAGATGATCGGTCGATTCACTTCAGGACGGGTGCTTTAGGTGAGGGTTCTAAAACGGCTTTGCCAATCTTTAAACGCTTCATGATTAAAGTGGTCAAAGATCCGATGTTAGCCCATTACAAGCCTGAGCCATTTGAAAAGTTGGATCGACGCGTTGTAAGGAAAGATTTTGATTGTTCGAATGGTTCTTACGCTTTACCTGATTCACTTCAAGTTTCTGATGCGGAATTAGACTCCATGAATGCCTTGTTAGAAGATAATGCAACCGCGTCGGATTCGACGGGTTCTCCTCAGTAAAATGAATAAACACGATATTGCAGCCTATTTTCAAGGCTTACAGGATAGAATTTGTGCAGGAATAGCTGCGACAGATGGAGTTGCTTCTTTCAAAGAGGATATTTGGAAACGTGCTGAGGGTGGTGGAGGAAGAACTCGAGTGATAGCCAATGGAGCCATTTTAGAAAAAGGGGGAGTAAATTTCTCTGCAGTCGAAGGGCCATTGCACCCTAAGATGGTGACTAGCCTGAATGTAACGGAGGAGGTTGAATTCTTTGCCACGGGGGTTTCCATAGTGATGCACCCAGAAAATCCTTGGGTACCCATTATTCATATGAATGTGCGGTATTTTGAGTTAAGTAATGGGGAGTTTTGGTTTGGTGGAGGAATTGATTTAACGCCTCACATCATCATTCCAGAGCAAGCAAAGTGGTTTCACGAACAATTAAAAGCTGTTTGTGATCGTTTTGATCCTAGCTATTATCCGAAATACAAAACTTGGGCGGACGATTATTTCTATAGTCCACACCGCGAAGAGACACGTGGAATTGGAGGAATTTTCTTTGATTATATTAAAGGAGATAGAGAATCGGTTTTTGAGTTTGTCAAAGCGGTAGGTGAATCCTTTGAACCAATATACAGTCATTTGATGCGATTGAATGCCTCTCGTGAATTTACCCAGGCAGAAAAAGAGTTTCAATACATTCGTCGTGGACGCTACGTAGAATTTAATTTAGTACACGACAGAGGAACGAAGTTTGGTCTAGAAACAAACGGGCGGACTGAATCGATCTTGATGAGTTTGCCGCCGATGGCAGCTTGGGAGTACATGTACGATCCGAAGGTCTTCCCAGAAGGTCAGAAGACCTTTGATCTATTGAAAAAAGGAATAGACTGGATATAAAAAAAGGGGGATCTTTGATCCCCCTTTCTGATTATTCTGCTGCCCAGACAATGTCAATTCCCTTCGGCGTCATTAATAAAACGCGGGTGGGAGCGGGTAGTAAAACTAATCGGGCATTTGCCACGGGATCTTCGATCCATTCTACTTCTACTCCTTCTTTTTTACCTATTTCGATTTCACCGTCCTCCGTTTCAACGAATTTCTTAGCTAAATAGGCCGTAGGTAATAATACATCTGATTCAGGACAATGCTTTAAGTGCACCTTCTCTAAGATATCCTCTAATTGATCTCCGTATTTCTCATTGAAATCATCTTCCAAATCGTGTAGCATCTCCTCTACATCATCGTAAGTATCATCCGAGTAATTCAATTTACTTAATTCTAATCGCTTTTCTAAGATGGCGATCATCGCCTCGTCAATCGTATTCATATGAATCATTTATTTTTTACAAAGATAAGGGCTGAAAAGGAGATTCCCTTAGAAATGATGGGTCAAAACTGATATTTCCTTTTTCGATAGATAGACCAGAGCTGAAATTATTCGTGTACAATTGTCCTGTACCTAAACCTTGGGGAATTTGGACGTTATAGTCTCCAGTCAGTTGGGCGATAGCTTGTAAGCCTATATTGGATTCCAAAGCAGAGGTGATCCACCAATCTTTCCCCTTTTCGGATGCCCAATCAATCCAATCTCGAGTAGCTTGAATTCCTCCTAAAAAACTGGGCTTAAGAATGATGTAATCTGGATTGATGAAGGAAGCAATGGATTTATCCTGCATCCCTATCAGCTCCTCGTCTAAGGCTATGGGAAGGATTTGTAAGGCAACAAGTTCCCGCATGGCCTCTATTTGACCAGCTTTAATGGGTTGTTCGATGGAATGCAAGTCATAGGAGGCTAATTTCTCAAGTTTAAAAGGTGCATCTGAAGGAGTAAAAGCTCCGTTTGCATCTACCCGCAAGGTCAGTTCATCTGCAGAGAAGCGAGATCGGATACTTTTTAGGAGAGATAATTCCGTCTCAAAATCGATAGCTCCTATTTTTAACTTCAGGCAAGAATATCCTTGTTGAAGTTTTTGCTCGATTTGCTCCCGCATGAAATCAGCGGTTCCCATCCAAATCAGGCCGTTAATGGGTATCGCAGCAGAACCCATGGCGAATTCATTAGTGAATGGCTTATTTAAATCAAGGTAGGCTGTCTCTAAGGCAAATCGAAAGGAGGGTTGATCGAAAGGGATTTCAGCGATCCAGTCTTGGATGTCTACTGGTAAAGCTAAACCTTGAAAAGGGGCTAAAGCTTTCTCGAAAGCGGCAGAACAATCTTCCGAAAACTCGGGACTTAAGCCTAATAAAGGACCGGCTTCTCCTAAACCGATTCGAACTCCATCCGATAGTTCAACGAAATACGATTTCTTTTTCGTTAAAACGCCGCGCGAAGTGCCTGCTTCGAAATGAAATTGGAGTTCGTGTGGATGAAATCGGAGGCTAATTTTAGACATGATGCAATTTATTATTTTCTATTCGATTTTGTGCCCTCCCGTATTATTTTTAGCTTTAAGGTTATTATATGAAGCAGATTATCACCTTTCTTCCTTCCTTGCTTTTTGGTTTAATTACCTATGTTCGAAATAAACTCTTCGATTGGGGAATTCTGCCTTCTACTTCGTTTGATAAACCTCGGGTGATTGTCGTAGGAAATCTGTCGGTGGGCGGTACAGGAAAGAGTCCTCTGGTTACTTATTTAGTCCAAAATTGGCGATCAGATGATCGATTGGGGGTTTTGAGCCGTGGTTATGGACGCAAAACCAAGGGCTTTGTGGAGGTGAAAGTCGATTCGACGGCTGAAGAGGTGGGAGATGAACCTTTGGCCTATAAAACATTATTTCCAAAGTTGCAGGTAGTCGTTTGTGAAGATCGGGTAAAGGGAGTTCAGCAAATGCCTGAGTTGGATGTCTTATTATTGGACGATGCCTTTCAACACCGTTCCATTAAAGGGGCTGTTAATTTAATATGTTCGACCTTTTCTCAGCCTTTTTATTCAGATACTTTACTCCCTCAGGGGCGTTTACGGGAGTCTGCTAAAGGAATTAAACGGGCTGACGCCGTCATCGTGACACGATGTCCGGGGATACTTACAAAAGAGCAAAAGTCTAATTTTGCGCAAGGGGTTTTGCGAAATACAAAACAGGAAAAGCCCATCTTTTATACGAGTGTGCGTTATGGGAAACCACAAGGTCCTCGGGATCATTTACCTAGTAAATGGTCATTATTTGCTGGAATAGCAGATCCTGCACCCTTTTTTGACTATGCGATGAGCTTAGGTCAGGTACAGGAACAAGTAAGTTATGGGGATCATCACCGCTTTACAGAAATCGAGTTGTTGGAATTAGAACAGCAGGCCAAAATGATGTCAGGAGATGAAGGGTATTTAACTACATATAAGGATTATGTGCGTTTAAAGACTCAAATGGAACTCTATCCTAATCTAGCGAATCATCTTTACTATTTACCGATGGAAATGTATTTCATCGATCAAGAAGAACAGTTTTGGGACTGGATGGGAAAAAACTAAATTGCAGCGTGAAATATAGACTAGTATTATTATTGTTTTTGGGTAGTTTATCGCCGCTGTTTTCTCAAAGGCAGAGGGTAGGACAGGTTCCTACGGAAGAAAGGAATGGTTTTCCTGATCCGATGGCACCCAGAGATCCGAATGCCGCAAAATCTGCTACAAATAGTAATAAATCAGGGCGTGCTGCTTTAGATGACTCTACTAAAATGGTATATGGACCTCAAACGATGTCTTATTTTGTGGAGGATGATGTGTTAAACGGCCGAGGAACAAAAAATTCAGTTGACACTACTTTAAACTTATTTCACCGGTATTTATTTCAAGAACGATCGAGTTTTTTAACGGCTAATTTGGGTAATGAAGGTACAGCAGTTAGAAACCTTTTTTTGAAGAAACCTGATCAAATAGGGGCTCAAATGGGGTATAATGCCTACCTCCCTTATGCATTTGCCACAGATGAGGTTAAATATTATCAGACTAAATCTCCTTATTCTGATGTGGAATATTATTTAGGTGCAGGGGGTCAAACTCGATTGAATTTTACTTTTGCCCGTAACGTGGATTCACTATGGAATATTGGGTTTGAGATTCAGAGAATTGTTTCAGATAAGTTTTTAACAGATAGTAAGTTTAAAACGGGGGATCAAACTTTATCTGGTCAATGGGGTGTGTTATTGCAATCAAATTTTAGAACTCGTAATAATCGGTATCGCTTATTAACACATTTGAATTATTTTGATGTAGGCATTCAAGATCAAGGGGGAATTCAGCTTTTAAAAGGGTTAGATCCTACCTCGGCCTTAAAATATGTGGATAATGGAGCGCTTTTTACTAATTCAGGCGTTCAATCAAATGATTCTTTTATCAAGTTCCATTTATATCATGAGTTTATAGGATTCAAAGGATTGCAATTTTTTCAGCGAATTGATGTGGAGAACCGGATGGCTAAATTTAGAGATCTCGATTTCACCGCTAATTTGTCTAATGCCTTTTATTCAAGAAATTTTGAGACTCAGCAAGATTCACTTTATAATGAAAATCAATGGCAATCTTATGCACATCAGACTGGCATAAAAGGTGTTTTTAGAGGATTTAACTACCGCACTTATTTTAAGCAACGTTATTGGGACGTGAATAACCCGATGGCTAGATTAAATCGCAATTTATTAGAGAATTACGTTGGATTGTTTTTGCAGCAAAAAATCAATGATAAGATAGATTTTACAGCAGAAGGAGAGTATTTATTGGGTTCAGATTATCGGTTACAAGCCACCTTTGTTTCTCCTTTCTTTCAGGTAAAAGCGAGTCGACTGTCTGTTAGTCCTACGGTTGCCCAAAATTGGAGTTATAATGCTTCATTCCGTTGGGATCAATCCCTAGAAAACGTCCTTTTTGATGAGTTAACAGGTACGCTTGATTTGCACTCGAAAGGTGTATATTTCCGGCCAACTGCCACTATTCAGCGAATTGCCAGCTATGCTTATTTTGACACCTTGGCTAATGCGAAGCAATCTGCGGATGCGATTGGTGTATTTCGCACCGGTTTTAGTGCCGGAGGGAAGCATGGCAAATTTGAATGGACATCCCTGGTTTTTGCTAATACAAAGACAGGGCCCGATATAATTAGGATGCCTAGCTTCGTGGCAAATGCCTCTTTCGCTTTAAATGTGCAATACAAGAAATTATTGTATATGCAATTTGGTGTGGATGTACAGCATCAATCTGCCTATTATGCAGATGCCTACATGCCTACAATGCAGCAATATCATCTGCAAGATCGCTATGAAATCCCCACCTTTGTACAAGTGGATCCTTATGTAAGTTTGCGAATTAATCGAGTTAGACTCTTCTTTAAAATGCAGAATGCGACTCAAG
>JBILCC010000018.1:0-23128 GCA_044353355.1 Aquirufa sp. | reverse complement strand
TTATTTCGTCATTCCTTACACCATCGGTGCTTACTTAGCAGCTGAGATTCGCACACCATCGATGTCAACGGATTCAGAAGATTTCGTAGCGGCAGAGAAAGCGGTACGTGATCGTTTAGAGACCTTGATGAACATCAAAGGAACTAAGCCTGTGGATTACTTCCACAAGCGTTTAGGTAAAATTATGTGGGATGAGTGCGGTATGGCTCGTAGCGCAGAAGGTTTGAAAGCTTCTATCAAGGAGATTCAAGCCTTACAGAAAGAATTCTGGTCCGATGTGAAGATTCCAGGTGAGATTGATAACCTTAACCCTGAATTAGAGAAAGCGGGCCGTGTGGCTGACTTCCTAGAATTAGGCGAGTTAATGTGTATTGATGCCTTGGATCGCGACGAAAGTTGTGGTGGTCACTTCCGTACTGAATTCCAAACAGAAGACGGGGAAGCCCTTCGTGATGACGAAAAGTACGCGTATGTAGCGGCTTGGGAATACGAAAAACAATCGAGCTTCAAACTTCACAAAGAAGAATTGAAATACGAAAACATCAAAATTGCTCAAAGATCTTATAAATAATTCGATACAATGGAAGGAAATTTAAACCTGACACTCAAAATTTGGAGACAAAAGAATGCAAGCGTAGCTGGTAAATTTGAAACATACCAGGTGAGCGGTATCTCCACAGATATGTCATTTTTGGAAATGATTGACGTGTTAAACAACCGTTTGATCGAAGAAGGAGATGATCCGGTAGCATTTGACCACGATTGCCGCGAAGGTATTTGCGGTATGTGCTCGATGTACATTAATGGCCGTCCTCACGGACCTAACCGGGGTGTAACGACTTGTCAATTGCACATGCGCTCTTTCCAAGATGGAGAAACCATCACGGTAGAACCTTGGAGAGCAAGTGCGTTCCCAGTGATTAAAGACTTAGTAGTGAATCGTTCTGCTTTTGACCGTATTATTGCGGCTGGAGGTTTCGTATCGATCAACACAGGAAATGCGCAAGATGCAAACAGCTTGCCTATTCCTAAAGAAGATGCAGATGATGCATTTGCAGCAGCGGCTTGCATCGGATGCGGTGCGTGTGTAGCGGCTTGCAAAAACGCTTCAGCGATGTTATTTACATCTGCTAAAATATCACAATTAGCGCTATTACCTCAAGGTAAGGTGGAGGCTGCGAAACGTGCGGAAGCAATGGTAGCTCAAATGGATGAGGAAGGTTTCGGTGCTTGTTCTAATACAGGTGCTTGCGAGGCAGAATGTCCTAAAGGCATTTCATTAGAGAACATCGCGCGTATGAACCGCGAATACTTCTCCGCTACTTTTTCTTCGAAATAATATTTAATTTATGGCCCCTGAATGCAATTTCAGGGGCTTTTTACGCCCTTGTTTTTAGAACCCAATCATACAAAATCTACCGAACGCAATCCCCCATCAGGCTGGATTGAGGTCGTATGTGGCTCGATGTTTTCAGGTAAAACAGAGGAACTAATACGTCGTTTAAAACGCGCAAAAATTGCCCAAATGCGGGTGGAGATCTTCAAACCGATAGCAGACACGCGCTACCACGATGAAGATATCGTATCTCATAACCAAAATTCGATTCGCTCCACTCCTGTTAATAATTCAGGTGAAATCCTCTTACTGGCGGGCGATTGTGATGTAATCGGCTTAGATGAGGTACAATTCTTCGATGAGAATATCGTAGAAGTTTGTGATACCTTAGCCAATCAGGGCAAGCGAATCATCGTGGCTGGACTGGATATGGACTTTAAAGGCATTCCTTTTGGGCCTATGCCCCGCCTAATGGCCATCGCAGAGTTTGTTACCAAAGTGCACGCCGTTTGCGTCAATTGTGGTGCCGCTGCACATTATTCCTACCGTAAGGTGGAACAACAACAAACCGTCTTGTTAGGCGAAACTGAGTCCTACGAGGCGCGTTGCCGCTCTTGCTTCCATGGCGAAAACTAAAGACCCCTCTTTCCGAAAACTGATCCAACGTCTGGTGGCTCGAAAGCCAAAGAATCTGGACCAGCAATTTTTCCAAGCTCACACCGAAGTTTTCAAGAAAACGGATTGTTTGACCTGTGGCAATTGCTGCCGCACCACTAGTCCTATGTGGAATGACACGGATATCCAACGCGTTTCTCATTTGTTTAAGATGAAGACATCAGCCTTCTTGGATGCCTATTTAGTGCAAGATTCTGACGGAGATTGGGTGTATCCAGCAGCCCCTTGTCCCTTCTTAGACCTTTCAGATAACAAGTGTGGCATTTACGATCACCGCCCTAAAGCCTGCCGGGAATACCCCCATACCGACAGAAAGAACATCATGGGGATTTTAGGATTAACCTCAAAAAACGCGGTGATCTGTCCCGCAGTTACACAAATCCTGGAAAAAATCGAGCAAATTTACCCTTGAGACGCTTTTGATTTGAAATTCACGACAAAAATCGACAATTTCGTAATTCATTAAATAAAAATTATGGCAGCAGAAGAATACTTAGGAATTGATGTAGGTGGAACCGGTGTTAAAATGGGAATCGTACATGCAGACACAGGTCAAATCAACAATTTTCAAAGTTATGACACTGCCACCTGGAGAGAATCAAACCACTTTTTAGAGCGTTTAGCGGACGCGATTGCCTTGCAATTGTACCAACACAAGAATGTGAAGAAAATTGGAATCGGTCTTCCAGGTATCTTAACCAAAGATCGCCGTACCTTAATTGAGATCACCGCTATTCCTGAAATTGATGGTTCACCCATGATTGATATGTTAGAGAAGCGCTTCCCAGAGCACGTTTTCTTTATGGAAAACGATGCAAACGCGGCTGCTCTAGGTGAATATTATTTCTCCCCAGAAAAAGCAATTATGCCTGAGGACTTTGTTTTCATTACGTTGGGAACCGGTGTAGGTGGAGCCGCTGTCATCGACCGCAAAATCTTCTTAGGAGGTGACGGTAATGCCATGGAACCAGGTCACGTACCATCTCGAGATGGAAAAGTACTAGAACGCAATGTGGGAAAGAAAGAATTATTGCAATTAGCAACAGCTATGCGCGCCTCATATACAGGCAAAACGTCCCTTCCTTCTGATGGCACTATTTCAACGACTGCTTTAGTAGTAGGAGCTGAAGAAGGGGATGAATTAGCCTTAGCCGTTTGGAACGAAGTGGGCACCTTATTAGGAGATATGCTTGTTTCCTTAATTCGTATTTTAGATATCAAAAATATCTTCATAGGTGGCGGATTATCAGCCTCTTACGACTTCATTTTGCCTAGCATGGAGAAGCAATTAAATTACTGGTTAACACCGGCCTATTTGGAAAAATTAACCATAAAAAAAGCCTTATTAGGCAACGATGCAGGCCTTTTAGGAGCAGCATCGCTTTGTTTTTAGGACAAACATACCAGAACCAACCAATTAGAATGGAATTTGTTTGATAAATTCAACTTTAATTCTAATCTTTGCATCGTTTTTGAACCCCAAAATAATATTAAAATGTCAGATATTGCAGAAAAAGTAAAGAGCATCATCGTTGAAAAATTAGGTGTAGAAGCATCAGAAGTTACTCCTGAGGCATCTTTCACAAACGATTTGGGAGCTGACTCTCTAGACACAGTTGAGTTAATCATGGAATTCGAAAAAGAATTCTCTGTTTCTATTCCAGATGATCAAGCGGAGAATATCCAAACAGTAGGCCAAGCTATTACTTATTTGGAAGAGAACGCAAAGTAATCGAAGCAACCATAAAAATTATGTCAATTGGTAAACAGTAATCAGGTGGATTTTTCCATGGGATTTCTCGAACTAATTGACATTTTTTATTTTAAGCAGATTCATAAATAACAAGAATATGGAGTTAAAACGAGTAGTTGTCACGGGACTAGGCGCCCTAACCCCCATCGGGAACACTGTTAGTGAATATTGGGATGGATTAAAAAACGGCGTTAGCGGTTGTGGTCCCATTACGAAATTCGATGCGGAAAAATTCAGAACTCGTTTTGCTTGTGAATTAAAGAACTTCAAGGTAGAAGATTTTATCAATGCTAAAGAAGCACGTAAAATGGATCCATTCACACAATACGCTGTAGTGGCGGCTGATGAAGCCATTGCTGATGCGAATTTTGACATGGAGACCTTGAATAAAAACAAAGTAGGCGTTATCTGGGGATCAGGTATCGGTGGTTTAAAGACTTTTGAGGACGAAATGATCTATTTCGGACAAGGAGATGGAACCCCGAAAATCAATCCATTCTTTATCCCTAAGATGATTGCTGATTCATCATCAGGCCAAATATCGATCCGCAACGGATTCCGTGGTCCTAACTATGTAACGGTTTCAGCTTGTTCCTCTGCGAACAATGCAATCATTGATGCTTTCAACTATATCCGCACAGGCCGTATTAACGTGTGTGTAACGGGTGGTTCTGAGGCTCCAGTGACGATTGCATCGGTAGGTGGTTTCACTGCGATGCACGCTATGTCTACCCGTAATGACGATCCAGCTACTGCTTCACGTCCTTATGACGTAGATCGCGATGGTTTCGTGGTAGGTGAAGGAGCTGGTGCCTTGATTTTAGAAGAATACGAGCACGCAAAAGCGCGTGGCGCGAAAATATACGCGGAATTAATCGGTGGAGGTTTCTCTTCAGACGCTCACCACATTACAGCACCACATCCAGAGGGTTATGGCGCTTTATTGTCGATGCTTGATGCCTTAGAAGACGCAAACATCAAACCAGAAGAAGTTGATTACGTAAATACACATGGAACATCAACTCCGATTGGTGATCCACAAGAAATTAAAGCGATCGTGGATTGTTTTGGTGAGCACGCTTATAAAATAGCGATCTCTTCGACGAAGTCGATGACAGGTCACTTATTAGGTGGTGCAGGAGCTGTTGAGGCGGTTGCGTCTGTATTAGCGATTCAACACCAATTTGTCCCTCCTACCATCAATGTATTTAACCGCGATCCAGAAATCGATCAACGCATCGACTTGACAGAAAACGTAGGTAAAGCACGTAAAATTGACGTAGCATTAAGCAACGGATTTGGTTTCGGTGGTCACAATGCAACGGTTATTTTCAGAAAAATCTAAGACAAATATGGCCGTAAAATCTCTCCTAAACTGGTTAGATCCGATTCGACTAGACGAACGAGAGAAATTCTTAAAGAAATCGGTTACACATCTTATTGGGGCTAGTCCGAGTAACTTAACGTTATATCGACTAGCCTTTTTACACGCTTCCGCTTCGAAGGAGAGTGTGGCAGAAAACTACAAAGAGTCAAACGAACGCCTTGAATTCTTAGGCGATTCTGTGCTTGGGATGATTACGGCGACGTATTTGTTCCAAAAATTCCCCTTCAAAGACGAAGGGTTCCTCACAGAAATCCGTTCTCGGATGGTCAGCAGGGAATCCCTAAACGTGATTGGCCGTAAGTTAGGTCTGGAGGAAGTGATTGAATTCGAAGCACAACGCAAAAACGCGATGTCCCGCACTTCGATGTACGGAGATGCTTTGGAGGCTTTTGTGGGTGCTGTTTATTTAGACAAAGGCTTTGCCTTCACCCAAAACTTCATCATTAAAAAGATTCTGACGCAATACTTTGACCTTGACGCCGTTGTACAAAACAATCCGAACTTCAAGTCAATGCTAATTGAGTGGGCTCAAAAAGAAGGTAAAAAGGTCTCATTTGAGTTAGATCAAGAAGGCGAACACCACAACCGGGAATTTACGGCTTTGGTCCTATTAGACGGTGAGAAAATATCAGAAGGGAAAGGCTACTCCAAGAAGAAAGCAGAACAAACCGCCGCTAGAATGGCTTGTGAACAACTAGAAATTAAATCATAACATGGCTACACCGAATATTTTCTTGCAATACTGGAATGATTCTTCAGAATCGATCACATTTCAAGAGGTACTAGCTTGGGAAGTTCCTACCCCTATCATTGAAACCATTCAAGCAGAGCTTTTAGCTCAGTTAAACTCTTCTCGAACGGTTGAAGTTTTCCCTAATTTCTTTTGGGCAAGCCCTCGATTTGAAGAAAAATGGGCAGGAATTGCTCAAACTTTACTGTACCAAGTATCCTTCCCTGAGTTTATTTGGGTATCTTGGATTCAAAGCCTTGAAGCTACTTCTGCAGAAGTACCACAGCCTAGTTTTGCCGATTTATTGAATTCCTACGAGGCACCGGATGCCCCGGCAATGGATGCAGCGGTTCCTGCTTCTGAGGCGACGGCTTCTGAGGTTCCTGCTTCTGAGGTACCAGCGTTGGAGGCACCAGCCTTTGCACCAACAGCTGAGTCCTTTGATTACCCAGCCGCAGAAACACCAGCTGAGCCTTTCGATTTATTGAATACAGAAGTCTATTTTCAAGCGCCAGCAAGCCTTGAAGATTCCACTGAGGAAGAATACAAGCGCTTAAAAGATTTATTGAGCGGTTCAGCTGATTCATTGAAGTCCAAAGTAGAATCACAAATGACCCAGCGCATAGCTGACACCATCAGCCTTCACCAACGAATCAAATTCATTCAAGAAATTTTTCAAGGTGATGTTGCCCAATTAGAGTCACTCATCCAATACATAGATGAAGAAGCGGAAGCAGAGACTTGGATGCAAGCCTTGTTATCCCGCTACCAGGCCTATCGTCAAGCGGAGAACGAAGCCATCTGGGATGAACTACACCAAATCATTGAGCGAAAGTTCAACTAACTGATTTTCATTATCAGTTTTAATCGGCCTTTTTAGGCCATTAGAAGTTAATTTCGGGGAAAACCACTCCCTTGAAAACGATCCTATTTTTGCTAACCTCTTTTGCCTGTTTTGCCCAAATATCGCCCCAAGAAGAGGAGGAAAAGCAATCTAGCTACGACTATTACCTTGCGAATCCGCTGAACATTAACCTCGTTTCCGAGGCGGAACTACAGTCCTCTCTGTTATTTAATGCGAAACAAATCGAAGCATTTCTAAGCTTTCGAAAAAATCTAGGTTCCTTTCAATCTATTTTAGAGTTACAAGCCATTCCAGGTTGGGAGCTCGACTTCCTACACAAGATTCAAGACTATGTCGTCTGCAACCCTTTAAATCCTAGCTGGTGGAAACCTCACTTGTCGACTCATCAGGTTCTATTTAAAACAGATTGGACGGTAGAAAACAAAAAAGGATTTACAGAACCCGATTTACGAAGCAAGACACGTTATGTGGGCGATAGAACAAATAAAATGCTCCGATACAGAGGTCAACTAAATGCAAATCTTAGAATTGGATTTTTAGTACAAAAAGACGCAGGCGAAAAAGAACTGACCGACTTTAGTAGTGGCTTTTTAGAGTTTAAGTCAACAGGAACCGTAGAAAAAATTATCCTAGGCGACTTTATCAACCAATGGGGTCAGGGACTTGTTCAATCAGGAGGATTCTCCTTAGGCAAGAGTTTTGAGAGCATAAAAGCTACCCAGAAATTTAACCTCGGTGGTTTGGCCTACAGTTCTAGCGTAGAATATGACTATTATCGCGGCATCAATGTCACTTTGAAACTAAGGGAATACCTTCGAATTCAAACTTTTGCGTCCTATCGAAACTTAGATGCGACCACCGGAGTTGACTCGCTAGGAAATAAATACCTTCGTTCCAGAGTAGAAGATGGCTTCCATCGAACCAGCTCAGAAATCAGTCATAAAGATGCGGTGCAAGAAAAGACCGTGGGCGCAAACATTACCTATTCCCCGCTAAACATTCCACTCGTCATTCAATTCAATAGTGTACTCACTTATTGGTCCTTGCCTAAACCCGTCGGACTAGGCTACAAGCAACCCGAATGGTTTGGAAACGAATTGAAAAATTATTCACTCAGTTTCCAATACCCTTTAAAGAACATTCGCATGGTAGGAGAAATGGCTTATTCTGGCCAAAGACAATTTTCAATCCTTCAATCTGGAGCCACTTCGATTTCTAAGAAACTAGATCTTTCCTACCTAGTAAGACACTATTCAGCAGGTTATTTTAGCCCTAAATCAAATGGTCTTTCCGAAAACTCTGAAAATAATAACGAAATAGGCTTATTCCTGGGCTTAGGCTATCAAATAAACAAGCGAATGAAACTTAGTTCCTATGTGGATTATTTTCTCTTCCCAGGGCCTAAATACCAAGTACTTGATTCCAATACCTCAGGCTGGGAGGTGTTGAGCCGTTTACAATGGGAGAAAAGACATAAAGCCAGAGGATTCCTTCAGGGTAAATGGACGCGAAAAGAAAATAATGACCTCGTACAAATCAGCCTGGATGGGCATTACATCGCCATTAAATCGTGGGATTTTCACTCTCGCTTGATGGCCTCTACATTAGATGATGAGATTGGGTATTTACTATTGCAAGATGTGAAATGGGATCAGGGCAAATGGAATGTACAAGGGCGTTTTGCCTATATGAATACGCCTAACTATGATACCCGTAATTATGCCTATGAACCAGGTGTGCCCTATTCTTTCCTTCTCCCCGCTTACGCAGGGAAAGCCATCAAAGCCACGCTAGTGATGTCTTATCAATGGACAAGGGAAATTCAAGTAGCGGCTAAATGGGCTAGAATTACCTACTACGACAGAACAGAAATTGGTACAGGTTTAGATTTAATTGAAGGAAATACTAAAACCGATATCACCCTCCAAATCAGCTATAAAATGCATTAAACGATCGCTTCGCGCACGCGCAACAGTTTCTCCAAAAGACCCTCTAATTGATCTAATGGAAGCATATTAGCACCATCTGATTTAGCCACCGAAGGATTCGGGTGGGTTTCGATGAAGATTCCATCTGCTCCTACAGCGATCGCTGCTTTAGCAATGGTTTCAATCAATGCTGGTTGTCCACCGGTTACACCCGTAGTTTGATTCGGACGCTGTAGCGAGTGCGTGCAATCCATAATAACTGGAACATTCATGGCTGACATCTCTGGAAGATTGCGGTAATCCACCACTAAGTCGCCATAACCAAAGGAATTGCCCCGATCCGTCAAATAAACAACCGCTTCTGGATTTTCGTGTAACACTTTTTCCACAGCAAAGCGCATAGAAGCGCCAGACATAAATTGCCCTTTCTTGATGTTCACGGCTTTGCCTGTTTGGGCAGCAGCAGCTAACAAATCCGTTTGACGGCAAAGAAAGGCAGGAATCTGTAAAACATCCACATAGGCAGCGGCCATAGCTGCTTCCGCACTTTCATGAATATCGGTCACCGTGGGCAAGGAATAATGTTTACCCACCGCTTGTAGAATTTCTAAGGCTTTGATATCACCAATACCGGTAAAGGAATCAATTTTTGTCCGATTGGCTTTCCGATACGAACCTTTGAAAATATAGGGAATACCCATCGCCTTCGTCAGGCCATCAATCTTTTCAGCGATCTCAAAGGCTAAATCATTGCTCTCAATCGCACAAGATCCTGCCATCAAAAAGAAGGGGCCTTTGCCTAAATTCGCTAAAGTGGGTAATGTCATTTTATAAAATATTTACTTCGGTCTCTAATGAAACGCCAAATGTATCTTTAATTGATTGCTTAATTTCTTCTGATAGGGCCAAAATCTCCCCACCTGTCGCCTCGCCATAATTCACTAAAACCAAGGCCTGCTTCGCATGCACTCCCGCATCACCTCTTCGAAATCCTTTCCACCCAGCCTTTTCAATAAACCAGCCCGCTGGAAACTTAATATCTGTACTTCCTTCCACCGGATAATTAGGGATACCCGGAAATTCAGCCATTAGTCGCGACGCCTCAGTAAGAGAAACCGTCGGATTCTTGAAAAAACTACCTGAATTACCAATGTCTTTCGGATCCGGTAATTTACTTTTTCGAATCTCTATAACTGCATCTGCCACCTCCCGAATAGAAGGCTGATCAATTCCTTTTGCTGCTAAAACATCTTGAATCGCTCCATAGGAAGTTTTAACCGAAGGCTTCTTGGACAATTTAAACGTCACAGAGCTGATGAGGTATTTCCCTTTCCCAGCGCGCTTAAAAAAGCTTTCGCGGTAGCCAAAAGCACAGGCTTTGGCATCAAACACCTCCATTTCTAAAGTCTGCAGATTCAACGCCTCTAATGACTCAAAAGTATCTTTAATCTCCACACCATAAGCACCAATATTTTGCATTGGAGCCGCACCCACCGTACCCGGAATCAGGGATAAATTCTCTAATCCAGACCAAGCTTTATCGACAGAATACTGGACCAATTCATCCCAAACCACACCAGCACCCGCTTTTAACCACACAAAATCTACATCCTCCTTCACGACCGAAATGCCTGGAATAGAAATTTTAACCACCAATGCTTCTTGCGGCTTAGTCAACAACACATTGCTCCCCCCTCCTAAAAAAAGGTGGGGCAAATCAGCGTATAAACCTGTTTTTCGTAAAGAAACATATTGATCAGTGGAGCTAATCTCTACGAATTGACGAGCTTTCGCCTCAATCCCAAACGTATTATACCCCCGTAGAGAAAACATATTAAAATAATTTAGTAGACAAAAACTCTTCTAAAGCAGGTACTCCTGAGTGATGAAAGGTCTCTGAATTTCCCTCCCAAATCTTCTTTCCCTCCTTCAAGAAAATGATGGATTCACCCATACGCATCACCGAATTCATATCGTGTGATATGACCACCGTAGTCATGTTATATTCTTGAGTAATTTCTTGAATCAAATAATCTATCTTCACCGCAGTCAGTGGGTCTAAACCTGAATTAGGCTCATCACAAAACAAATACTTCGGATTCATCACGATGGCTCGGGCGATTCCTACCCGTTTTTTCATCCCACCTGAAATCTCAGAAGGCATTAAAAGGGCTGCATTCTCTAAGCCCACCCGCTGCAAACAAAGCATCGCTTGGTCGTTTTTTTCTTCTAGAGTTTGGGAAGTAAGGGTATCTAAAGGGAAACGGACATTCTCCAGAACAGATTTGGAATCAAAAAGAGCTCCTCCTTGGAATAATACGCCCATTTCACGGCGAATTTCTTTCACTACATCTTGATGAGCCGTCAAAAAATCACGTCCATCATACATCACTTTTCCCTTCTCAGGTACTAAAATCCCGATCATGCATTTTAGTAGTACAGATTTTCCCGTTCCACTACCCCCGATCACCATATTCGTCTTTCCTTGTTGGAAATTCGCACTAATGTCATCGAGTACCACACGACCGTTAAAAGATTTAGATAAACCCTTGATTTCAATCATATTCAAAATTAGGGATTATTGAATACTTTATGATAAATTTGATGACATTTAAATCAAAAAAACTATGTTTTTCATCTTCCTAGGTATTTTGCTGTTTGTTGGCGCAAACACGATTAGCCCCAATTTAGTATTCTACAAATACGCCAAAACATTAAAAGTCATAGGAGCCGTTTTTGCCATCCTTGGATTAACCAGTTCAGCCGTTGTTCAAGTAGACGCTGGTGAAGTAGGTGTCCAAAGCATCTTCGGTAAAGTTCAATCATCCACGTTAAACAGTGGATTAAACTTTGTTAATCCTTTAGCCAAAGTGATTGTTTTCGATGCGAAAACACAAAATTACACCATGTCAGGCGTACACGATGAAGGCGACAAAGCAGGCGACGATGCGATACGCGTTTTAACTGCTGATGGTTTAGAAGTCATTGTAGACTTAACTGTTCTTTATCGAATCATTCCTTCAGAGGCTCCACGTGTTTTACGTGAAATCGGGGAAGATTATAAAGACAAGGTGGTTCGTCCGATTACGCGTACCATGATTCGCGACAATGCCGTTTACTACGATGCAGTAGGCCTTTATTCCTTGAAACGCAATGAATTCCAGCAACGCATCTACTCTGACATCGAGAAAAACTTCAAGAAAAGAGGCTTGGTTTTAGAGCAATTATTGATCCGTAACATCAACCTACCCACTTCAGTAAAGCAAACCATTGAGTCGAAAATCAATGCGGAACAAGATGCACAAAAGATGCAGTTTGTTTTACAGAAAGAGAAGCAAGAGGCGGAGAGAAAGCGCGTAGAGGCGCAGGGTATCGCAGATTACCAGAAGATTTTATCGACCGGTCTAAGTGACAAGCAATTGCAGTATGAGTCGATAATTGCCCAAAAAGAATTAGCAAAATCTCCTAACGCGAAAGTGATCATCATGGGAGGCAAAAGCGCCCCGATCATCTTAGGAAACCAATAAAAATAGGCACGTGATTCTAGCGAATCGCGTGCCCCATTTTATCTCTTTTCGTTTCTAAGTATTTCTTATTGTGTGGATTAGCAGGAATTTCAATGGCAATTGAATCCACAATTTCTAATCCATAGCCCATAAGGCCAGCTCTTTTCTTCGGGTTATTGGAGATCAAACGAATCTTGTGGACGCCTAAATCACGTAAGATTTGGGCTCCTACGCCGTAATCACGCTCATCCATCGCAAAGCCTAATTCTAAATTCGCTTCCACGGTATCGCGCCCTTGCTCTTGAAGCTTATAGGCTTTCAATTTATTGATTAGACCGATGCCACGGCCCTCTTGGAACATATATAAAATCACGCCTTTCCCCTCTTTCTCCACCATCTCCATGGCAGCGTGCAATTGCTCTCCGCAATCACAGCGACAGGATCCAAAAATATCCCCTGTCACACAAGAGCTATGAACACGGACCATAACCGGTTCGTCTTTTTCCCAACTCCCTTTAATTAAAGCTAAGTGGGTATCACCTGTATTGATCTGCTTAAAGGCGACTAATTCGAAGGAACCCCATTCGGTAGGCATATTCACTCCGATTTCTCTTTTGATAAGGGATTCTTTTGCCAAACGGTACTCAATCAAATCCTTGATCGTCACTAATTTCAAATCAAACTTATCCGCGATCAATCGCAAATCTGGCAAACGAGCCATGCTGCCATCCTCATTTAATACCTCAATTAATACACCTGAAGGCTTAAATCCCGCTAAACGAGCAAAATCCATCGAAGCTTCGGTGTGACCTGTACGACGTAATACGCCTTCAGTGCGTGATTTTAAAGGAAAAATATGACCCGGCCTTCCTAAGTCAGATGGCTGAGTAGCCGGATCCACTAAGGCTTGAATCGTTTTTGAGCGATCTTGTGCTGAAATACCCGTGGTACAACCATTGCCCAATAAATCAACAGAAACCGTAAACGGCGTCTCATGAGAAGTCGTATTCTGATTCACCATCATCTCCAAACCCAAGGCCTGACAACGCTCATCTGTTAAAGAAACACACATCAATCCGCGCGCCTCCTTGATCATAAAATTCACTAATTCTGGTGTGATCGCTTCTGAGGCGCAAATCATATCGCCCTCATTCTCCCGATCCTCGTCGTCAGCAACAATAATTATTTTACCTTGGCGAATATCTTCCAAGGCATCTTCTATACGATCTAAGCGAATTGTATCTAACATTTTTTAGGCATTTGAATCAGAAACACAAAGTTACACGAAATAATTCCCATTTTGACTACCTTTGTCAATATGTTCATCGAGGCAATAAATCTTTCTAAAACCTACGGAAAACAATCTGCCGTAAAGAACCTATCCTTTCAGTTAGAGGAAGGTCAAATTGTGGGATTTCTGGGTCCCAATGGGGCCGGAAAATCGACTACCTTGAAAATGCTTTTGGGACTGATTCGACCTTCATCAGGTTCAGTTACTATCGATGGAAAAGACCCACAAGAACAGGAAATTACGCTCAAAAAGCAGATTGGTTATTTAGCTGAAAACAACCCACTTTATCCAGAAATGTATGTTCGGGAATTTTTGGCCTTCATCGGAAACATCCATCAAATAACTAATCTCGAGTCGCGTATTCAAGAAGTCATCGAATGGGTTGGACTTGAAAAAGAGTCTCATAAAAAAATCCAAGAGCTTTCTAAAGGTTATCAGCAGCGCGTAGGCATCGCCTTGGCAATTTTACATGATCCTAAAATGTTGATTTTAGATGAGCCCACGAGTGGTTTAGATCCGAACCAAAGGGATGAAATCAGGACCCTGATAAAAAGCCTGCAAAAAGACCGAATCATCTTATTCTCCAGCCACATACTTTCTGAAGTAGAAGCCATATGCGATCGCGTCTTATTGATTCATGAAGGTATACTTGTGACTGATAGCCCTCTCAAGGATATTAAAGATTTAGAGAAATTCTTTAAAGAGAAGACAAACTAAAGGAATCGGCATCCAGATGGGCAGGAAACTTAGTCCGAAATTCAGTTAATGCTTCGTGTGATAATTCACTTGTCAAGATTCGCTCATCAGCTTGTAAGTCGAGTTGCAAATCACCTTTGAAATCCACTAACAAGGAATCTCCAGCATAAGCTAAATCATTCGCATCCATACCCACCCGATTCACACCTACCACATAGGCTAAATTTTCAATCGCTCTAGCTTGCAATAAGGTTCTCCAAGCATTCGCTCGCGGAGCAGGCCAATTCGCCACATATATCGCAGCATCATAGGACAAGCCTATATTACGTGACCAAACAGGAAAACGTAGATCATAACACACAAATAAGGCTAATTTCCACCCCTTGTAAGCAACAATCACTTGCTGATCACCTGATTGGTAAAATTCATGTTCCCCTCCCATTCGAAACAAATGGCGCTTATCATAAGAACTATAGGTCCCATCGGGATAAACAGCATAGAGTCTATTATAGTAAGAAGCTTGATTTTTTACCTTGAGGGAGCCGATAAGTAAAGATCCTAAACGATTCGCTTGGACCTGCATCCATTGTAGAGTTGAGCCTCTACCAATTTCAGCTCCAGCGGCCGTCATAGAGAAGCCAGTAGCAAACATTTCGGGAAGTATGACCACATCAGACAAACCTGTCAAAACAGCTAATTTTTCCTCTAATTGAGCACAATTAGCTGATGGATCTTCCCAAACTAAATCGGTCTGAACTAAACTTACCCGTAGATTTGTCATGATTGCCGGTATTTATTTGGCAATATAGGAATAATAGATTTTCAAACGAGCCTTAAATGCTTGCAGAGGGACAAAACGAGCACTCTCATTATTAATTCCTGAATTCCCTGAGGCATTTGTAGTCAAAGCAGGAGTAATTAACCATCCTGAGTTAGCTTGTTTACCTACTAAAAGAGATTGAACAGCAGTGGTAACATTGAATGTGTAGGTTTTCGAAATTTGATTAATAGTAGCGGTATTAACACCTGTTCCACCTTCAGATAACAAGTATTTCAAACCATAACTATTTCGAAGTGTACGATTCGTTGCATTTGTCTCTACAACGGATAATTGTCCCACTGTATTTTGCAAATCAATATTATCAGCAGCCGTCAAAACTAACTCAGCCTTATTAACAGCCACGTTACGGTTACCTTTCAAGTTCAATAAATAGGGGAACTCAATCTTGGTAGACAAACCTGTTCCAGCTTGAATATAGGTTAACCCACTAGTTGCGGTAGATGAAACGATATCTCCTGGGTTTTTAAGAGCAGCTAAAGGTCCAGATTTAGTGGACTTTATTTGATTAAATCGAGCCAAAAATTCAGGATAATAGGCATTAGATAAAGAGAAATAATAATCTATGTGGTACTTTGTCGTATCTCCAGGATTGTGAAAATACAAGGTCATTCGAGAAAAACTAGGGGTAAAATTAAGGATTGCTCCAGCAGATGATGCCGTCGATTTAAACAACATTCCTGGAAAATAATCTCTAAAACCCTTATCACCTGCAGCCACTTTTGCATCTGCATACTTACTCAACAATTCACGTCCAAATGAGTCAGACATTCTGAAACGTAGCGTATCAAATTGAGCTGAATCTCCATTCATCGCTTTCGTCCGGATAGGGCGAGGATTAAAGGTATGACGACCTAAAAGAGAGGCATCAGAACGAACGGTTGAATTAGCGAAATAATTCGTCTTTAAACTCAAACTATCCAGTAAACGATAGACACTTATCGTTTGAGATTTAGTGGTATCTCCTTGAAATCCAGCATAGACAAGTCGCAAATTCAAAGAATCATAAACGGAGGTTGATTTCGCAAAAAGCGTATCAATATTAGCTACTTGGGTAAAAAAGGCGGATTCAGTAATACCTAAAACAGGATGAGTATAGCTACCCAATAATAAAGTACCAGGCGAACCTGTATAGATTGAATCAATCAATACAGTCGAGGATTTAACCGTGATCGTATCCGAATAATTCAAACCCACTTCCACACTAAACAAATCGTCGCCGATTTCTTTAGGTGTATCACAGGATGCAAGGAATAAGGAAAGAATTCCTACCCATTTAATTGCCGGACATTTCCAAGTACGTTTTTTCAAAGAAATCAAGGTCATTGTCGGCAATATTTTGAGAAGTTTTATGTTGATATTCATCAATAATCGATTGAATACGGCTATTATCCGCATTTACTAAAAAAACTATTTTGTCTGCATACTCCGCACCTATCTTGATAAATGCTTCGTAATTTCCACCGGATAAGCTACCTAAATGCGCTTCATCCAAATCACCGATTTTCACTTTTTCAATCAAATCGTCTGATTCAAACGTGAAATCAAAGGCTGAATTGTGTGGAGAGAAAATAGTTTTCGAATCTTTGTAGATCGGGTGATTCTGGTAATGTGTCGAGATATACAAAGGTACTAAACTTGACATCCAGTCATTACAGTGAATAATATCTGGAGCCCAACCTAATTTCACCACCGTTTCTAATGCTCCTTTACAGAAGAAAATAGCACGCTCGTGATTGTCTGGGTAAAATGTACCTTCTTTATCAGATAATACATATTTACGTTGGTAATAATCCTCGTTATCGATAAAGTAGACTTGTAATTTCGCAGCTGGAATACTAGCTACTTTAATGGTCAAAGGTTTTTCTTCCTCTCCCATTGGAATGGTAATACCTGAAAGACGAACCACTTCGTGCAATCGGTTTTTACGCTCATTGATCGAACCAAATCTAGGCACTAAAATTCTGATTTCCATTCCTCTTTCCTGCATAGCAGTAGGAAGAGCACGCACGAAATCTGCAATTTTTGATGTGTTTTGAAAAGGATCTACCTCACTTGAAACGTAAAGAATACGTAATTTGGCCATTCTAAATTGATTACTAGGGGAAAATTACCCCAAAAAACATTACAAAAGTACAAAAAAATAATCGGATTATCACCATCATTATACAAGGAAAGGTCTTTAATTTGCCTTTTGATTCAGGAACCTTATGCTAAAGTCGATAGTAAAATACCTTATTTCTAGTTTACTAGCTGCAGGCCTCCTTTATTGGGCCATTTCTAAAAGCCAATTGCATTGGAATGACATCCTCTGTACCTTTCAACAAGCGGACTACAACTGGGTCGTTGTGTCCGTGGTCATTGCCCTTATCTCCCATTTATTTCGTGCGCTACGTTGGGAACAATTATTGGAGGCAATGCACCATCAACCGGGTACTTTACGCACCTTTTCAGCTGTTTTAATCGGTTATTTTGCTAATTTTTTAGTGCCTCGTCTAGGCGAAGTTTCCCGCTGCGGTTCTTTAAAAAAGACAGCCGATATCCCCTTTGAGGAATCTTTTGGTACCGTAATCACAGAAAGAATTGTGGACTTAATCAGCCTAATTATACTGGTAGGCATTACCTTTCTATTCGAGTGGGAACCTTTGCAAAAGAGTCTCTTCCCCATGATGCAATTACCCTCAGGAACGTTAATTATCACCGCTTCCATCCTCGGACTGATTGGCTTAGGATTCTTATGGAAATTTAAGAATTTTCTCCAAAATATGGGTGCAGGCACTAAAGTAGGAAGAATGCTTCTAGGTTGGGTTGCCGGCATAAATAGTATTCGCCACTTAGCTCTACCTGGAAAATTCATCGGATACAGCATCGGGATTTGGCTATGTTATTACTTAAGCACATATACGCTATTTCTCGCTTTCCCTATCAGCGAAAACTTAGGAATGAGTGCCGCATTAACCGTTTTAGTCATGGGAACTTTTGGAATGGCCACTCCTACACAAGGAGGAATTGGGGCCTACCACAGCTTAGTAGCCTCCGCCTTTGTCTTCTATTCTTTGAGCTACAAAGATGGATTTATGCTGGCTACCTTTTTTCACGGAACTCAAATGATTACCCTTTTGTTATTGGGTGGATTAAGTTTTATTTTAACTTTGTTTTTACCCAAAATCACCTCACGTGTCTAATAAAACTGAACATAAAATTGTCACCTTGGCGGAAGGAATCGAGATTCGCAAACAATGGAAAACGAATGGAGATAAAGTCGTTTTCACGAACGGATGCTTCGATATTTTGCATTTAGGCCACGTAGATTATCTAGAAAAATCGAGTGAATTTGGCACAAAGATGATAGTGGCAGTTAACTCGGATGCTTCCGTACGTACACTCGAAAAGGGTGTCGAGAGACCGGTGAATTCCGAACATGCTAGAGCGCGATTGATTGCGGCTTTAGGTTTTGTTTCCCTGGTGATTATTTTCGGGGAGCCCACGCCTTTAGAACTCATAAATTCCCTCAGCCCAGACGTTCTCGTAAAAGGTGACGATTATACCATCGAGACAATTGTAGGGGCTAAAGAAGTTATTAGAGCCGGTGGAGAAGTAAAAACCATTGCCTTAGTACCCAATTATTCAACTACTCAACTCATTCAAAAACTTAAACAATAAAACCATGTATTTCATTGCCATCATTTTCGGAGTCGCAGGTATGCTTATCTCTTGGCGACTAAAATCCAAATTCAAAACCTATTCTCAAACCCCTCTACAAAGTAACCTATCTGGCTACGAAATCGCCGAGCAAATGCTTGCTGATCACGGTATTACAGACGTTCGAGTTATCTCTGTGGAAGGTCAATTAACGGACCACTACAATCCTGCGGATAAAACGGTTAATCTAAGTAATGATGTATACCACGGACGCAACGCTGCTGCCGCCGCTGTTTCTGCACACGAATGCGGTCATGCCGTACAACACGCAAGAGCCTATTCGTTCTTACAATTCCGCAGTTCGATGGTTCCTATGTTAAGTATCGCCAACGGATTTATGCCCATTCTATTAATGATCGGAATGATGGTCTTATATTCAACAGGAAGCACCACCTTATTAGCGATTGGCGTTGCCCTTTTTGCTATGGCCACTCTATTTAGTTTTGTTACTCTTCCTGTCGAATTCGATGCCTCTAATAGAGCCTTGAATTGGATCAAAGAAAAAGGAATCGTTACCCCTACAGAATATGAGATGTCTAAAGATGCGCTTTGGTGGGCTGCTATGACCTATGTCGTTGCCGCGCTGGGTATGTTAGCACAGTTGTTGTATTATTTGAATTTGTTGGGTGGCAGGAGAAATGACTAGCGTCATTTCTTAAAGCATAAAGAATAAAGCACAAAGAATAAAGTTTGAATAAAAAAGGGGCTGCAATTCAGCCCCTTTTTTATATTTCAGTAAAATACATTTCATAAAACGTTGCGAAGCAACATCCAACTTTATTCTTTATTCTTTGTGCTCTATGCTTTATTTTAAATGCTTTGTGCTTTATGCTTTGAACTATACATTCAACTTCGACTTCCGATAACTATACCCGAAATAAATCAACACCCCCGCCAAGCACCAGTACATAAACCGTTCCCAGTTCGTGGAGCCCATTTGAGTCATCAAATACAGGTTAACTAATAATCCCAAGACAGGGATTAATGATAATTTCTTGGTTACGCTGAAGAAGGCCATAACTGCCCAGATAATAAAGAAGCCAAACATAATAAAGTGATCCACTTTCGTTTCGCCTGAATACAAACCTTCTAACCACTCCACTAGATTTACGCCAGAATAGGACATTAAGCCAATAGCTAAAATCAACGATAGACCGACATAGTAACTTGAATTGATGTAAGGAATTTTGAATTTGGATTTCTTTTGATTTTCTGGATCGAGATCTAATACTAATACTCCGCCACAGACTAATACAAAGGCGAATAAGGTACCAATAGAACTTAAATTAATCACCTCCTCTAAGTTTGCAAACAAGGCTGGAACACCCACTAGAACCCCAGTCATGATGGTGGAGAAAGAAGGAGTGCGGTATTTAGGGTGAATGCGGGAGAAGGCTTTTGGCAATAAACCATCGCGGGACATCGTCATCCAGATACGGGGTTGACCTAATTGATAGACTAAAAGTGCAGATGTTAAGGCGATTACCGCACTGGCTGCAACGATTCCGGCTACTCCGGGTAAGCCGACTTGCATAAACATAAAGGCCAAAGGATCTTCAATTCCAGCTAAATTTTGAGACGGCACAATTCCCGTTAAAACCAACGTAACTAATACATAGAGTACCGTACAGATGATCAAAGCATACATCATGGCTTTCGGAATATCTCGCTGCGGATTCTTGCATTCCTCTGCCGTAGTAGAAATCGAATCAAATCCAATGTAGGCAAAACAAACAGCCGCTACACTCTTTAAAACACCCGAAATTCCATTAGGCGCAAATGGTGTCCAGTTCTCTACCTGCACATAAAAAGCACCTACTCCTACCACGATTACAATGACTAAAAGCTTCAAAATCACCAGAATGTTGTTCGTATTTTTCGACTCTTTTATACCAATGTAAACCAAATAAGTTATCGCCACCGTAATCAAAAGCGCAGGAATGTTCGCAACAAAATGCCAACCAAAAAGAAGGGGAGCAGACTGATAGGCAGTATAACCTTCTCGAAGGTTAACAGATAAAGTTTCAAATTTCTCGCCGCTAGCTAGTGCGGAGGAGGCTTCAGTGAAGGCTCTTTTGGCAGACAAATAATCCATCGTCATAAACTCCGGCACATGTACACCTAGGCCTTCTAATAGATCAACGAAGTATTTAGACCATGAGATCGCAACTGCTACATTCGAAATGGCATATTCTAACAATAAATTCCAGCCCAAAATCCAAGCCACAATCTCCCCTAAACTCGTATAAGCATACGTATATGCGCTACCAGAAATAGGCACTGTGGCAGCAAAACGTGCATAGCAGAAGGCGGTAAACATACAGGCCATAGCCGTGAATACAAACAGCATCGATACAGCAGGACCACCATTTGCAGACGCTTGCCCAATCGCAGAAAATATGCTGGCACCTATGATAGCAGCAACGCCCATGAAGGTCAAATCGCGCACCCCTAGGTTTCGGTCCATCGAATTCCCCTCTAAACTCTCGATTTCTAATTGATCTGAAATTATTTTATCAATGGATTTCTTTCGAAAAAAACTTGACCACATACGGTTTTGGATTGTTAATGAAGGAACAAAAATACATCTTTCTGAAAGAAATTCTAATTTGATTGATTTAGATTACCTTTGTGGCATGTCTGTCGCAGTTGTCATATTAAATTTCAATGGTCGGAAATTCTTATCCGACTTCCTACCGATCGTGCTAGAAAACACACCGGACGCAACGATTTACGTGGCAGATAATGGCTCATCTGACGATTCTTTGGCACTTTTAGCCTCCGATTTCCCTGGCGTTTCTGTTTTATCATGGGCAGAAAACTTAGGCTATGCTGGAGGATATAATTTTGCATTAGGCCAAATAAATGCCGACTATTTTGTTTTAATGAATTCGGATATCGCTCCGCGAAAGAATTGGTTATCCCCATTAGTATCCTATTTCGAAGCGCATCCACTAGTCGCCGCAGCTCAACCTTTTCTACTAGATTATCACAAACCTGATTATTTTGAATACGCTGGGGCAGCAGGTGGATTTTGGGATTCCTATGGATACCCATTCTGCAGAGGGCGACTTTTCAATACTCTAGAAAAAAATGAAGGACAGTATGCAACCTCCATCGTCAACTGGGCCACAGGCGCTTGTTTGATGGTTCGTTCCGAAGCGTTTCATAAAGTAGGCGGTTTAGACCCCTACCTATTTGCCCATATGGAAGAAATCGACTTGTGCTGGAGAATGCAAAGGGCTGGATATAGCATCGCAGCCGTAGCTGAAAGTGAAGTCATGCACGTAGGTGGTGGTACTTTGAACAAAGAGAACCCCTTCAAAACCTACCTGAACTTCCGCAACAACTTAATTATATTATATAAAAACCTAGAACCCTCACAGCGTTTTTCAACCCTTTTCATACGAATGATCTTGGATGGAATTGCAGGTATTAAATTTTTAACTGAAGGAAAATTAGGTTCATTTATGTCTGTCCTGAAAGCTCATTATGGATTCTATCACTATTTATTCTTCGTAAATAACAAGCAGAATCTATCTCCAGCTTTGCAAAAAAGCTGGGTGAGAAGTTTTGACGGTAACATCTTGAAAGAATATTTCTTACAAGGCAAAAAGAAATTCAATCAGATCAAATTTTAGATATCCCAGACGCTTGGGTTATTTCTTTGACGTAAATAGCGACGGATATTCATCCAAAAAGCTAAAATCAAATAAATGATAACCGGGGAACCCATCGTAATAAACGAGGTGTAAATAAAGTATAATCGAATGCTACTGGTGGAAATATTTAACTTCTCTCCTAAGCGAGTACAGACGCCAAATGCCTGATTCTCAACAAAAAATTTCAGTTTTTCCATAGGGTGTTATTTGAAAGTTCAAATTTAAGCAAATTTAGTAGCAAATAACATTAACTAAAAATAGTACTATAAAATATGTTAATTATTATAATATATTTTAAATTAATTGGAAATTTATTTAAAAAGTCTTGCATGCAATTGTTTTCTTTCTACATTTGAGAGCTTGAAAGACTTTCGTCTGGATGGCATTAATATTTTTAACATTTTTTTTATGCAAACTGGTAAAGTAAAATTTTTCAACGAGACGAAAGGTTTCGGATTCATCGTTGACGATCAAACAGGTGAAGACATTTTCGTACACGTAACTGGCCTTTCAGGTGTTACTATCCGCGAAAATGATTCAGTATCTTATGAAGTTACTGACGGAAAGCGTGGCGCAAACGCTATCAACGTTAAGAAAATCTAATTTTTCTTACGGTTTTTTGATTAGAGAAAATCTTTATTTACAATATATATGTAGGTCTAACCTATAAAATTGCAACATTGATCTCTAGTTAAAGAGAAATAAAAAAAGCCTTCTTAACGGAAGGCTTTTTTTATGCGTATGATTGAAAGACTAGCC
>JBILCC010000002.1:0-58436 GCA_044353355.1 Aquirufa sp. | reverse complement strand
GAAACGGCGTAGCTTAATAAGCGAAAATATGTTTTCAATGCGGCTTTTTATCGAAATTTTGGTCAAATTACGACAATTTTCAGAAACAATATCCGAATGTCGCCCTTAATTTCCATTGTAATGGCCACCTATAACGGGGAAAAATACCTCCGGGAACAAGTGGACAGCTTGTTAGCTCAAAGCTATCCGTCTTTGGAATTTGTATTTGTGGACGACGCTTCGTCTGATTCATCCCTTGCGATTTTGCAGGAATATGCCCTTACTGATTCTCGCATTCATATAGTCGCAAACCCTGTTAATCTAGGCTTATTATCCACCTTCGAAACTGGAATCAGGGCGGCAAAAGGCGAAATGATCGCTCTAGCGGATCAGGATGATGTGTGGATATCTGATAAAATCAGCTTATTAGCAGGTGCCATTGATTCGCATTCTATGATCTATGCAGACTCTGCCTTGACGGATGCTGCTGGCGCGCGCACTGGAAAATTCTCCGATCGAAATCATTTGTGCGATTATCCGACTGCGCTGCACTATGTGTTTGGGACAAAAGCCATGGGGCACGCAATGCTATTTAAGCGCGAAATCATCGACATCGCCTTACCGTTACCTGATTATGTGGGACACGATTATGTCCTCGGTTTTGCCGCAGCCGCACTAAATGGAGTTAGCTATTTCCCTGCGACTTTAGTGAATTACCGCCAACACAGCAGCAACACGATGGGGGCAGACTTGAGTAAAGGAAAGAAGAATTATAACACGGGAGAGGAGCGAAATGCTCGAATAGTGAAGCGACTTAATTTACTCGTAGATCGCTGTCCTGACGGTATTGAACGGGAAATTTTGATCGATTTAGCTCAGGATTTTGCGGCAGCTGGCATCACAGCACGTATACGAAGATTTCTTACTGTCGCTACACACCACCGAGCGATGTTAGCCTACAAAGGAAAGTCGGCGCTAGGCAGTTTCCTTTATAGTTTTAAGCTATTGATTTCAATTTACTAAAAGCTATTTTCTAAACGGAAGACTTAGGCGGTAATACAGATTCTTCAAATGCACCGTAACCGGTATGGGGCGTTGCACTAACGGCCCATCGAATGTATCCCCGCGACGCAGGTAGTATTTCGATAACGTAGACGAGGTCATCCCCCACTTGCGAATAAACTGATAATAGCCCTTGTTCTGTTTCACACGCTTCACGGAAATCGAACCAAAATGGTAGACCCTACTCCGGGAAATTCCCTTGAACAAGCGAACACCCGCCTGCCAACATTTCATTGAAAAGTCAGGATCCGAATACATTCCCGGCGTAAATTCATTCGAATAGCCTCCCACTTTATCCCATAAGGAACGGTGCACCACGTTAGGCGGCCAAGTCGCTCCTTGCCAGTCTTCGAAAGGCAACGAATTATAAGTTTCTAGAAGCCTGTCTTCCTCGAAAGTGGCCATATTCCGGCCGTAATCGGCCTGAATGGAACAAGCGCTTTGGGCTTTAGGCTCGATAGCTGTGGCTGATAAAAAGAATTCCGTGTGTCCGATGAGTTCGATTTCCTCTTTCAGAAAACCGTCCCAATTAGGCAGCACGTACATATCGTCGTTCAAATACAAGAAATAATCCGCGTGTGCTAGCTTGACCATCGCGTTCATCGCATAGCAAACGCCCACATTTTCACCGCTATACGAAAAAGCAATATCCTTTTGTGATTCGACCCATTCTTTCGAGCCGTCTTTGGCCTCATTTAAATGCAAAATGATTTCAAATGAAGTGGTCGAATTTTTTCGGATGGCCGCGATGCATAATTGCAAGTAGGCCAAATTATTCCAGCTCGGAATGAGGATGGAGAAATACGGGTTTTTAGGCGCCTTAGATGCCGGGAAAAATTGAATAGACTCTTCCATTACAGCATGCGGTAGTTTTTGTATTCGCCTAAGCGGTAACCGGTGAGGTCTTCAATCTTCTGCAAAATCTTGCGGCGGAAAGTCATTTTCTTCTCTAATTCAATTGGATCAAAATAGAATGGCCAGTTCGATCGCGCCACGCGGTCCGCCATCACGGCTGGATGCGTGCCTTCAAATCGGAACAAGCGTTCCGCATTACCGTAATCAAACTGGTAATCTGCCGGCACATTTTCGGCTAACCAAGCGTCATCGTGGTAGAATTGTGTAAAGTTACGCACCTTATTATTTAGACCTTCGGGCGGTTTTACCCAGCCATAATGGTTAATATAAGCTGGAATTAATTTCACCTTCAGTTTCTTGCCGTCTTTTCTAAAACCCTGCGCATCCTTATACGAATGAACACCCGGATGCATTTTTACGACCCGAATTTCTCTTCTGTACCAACGCCGTGACACCGCCACATGCTGGTAAGATCCGTAAAAATGGCGGTAATGAAAGAGTAAACCTTCTACGTTCTCGTCCACTAAATTCTCTTCCATCGCCGCTTTCACGATGGGCAAATCCGTTTCGTGCACGCATTCGTCACCTTGGATGTAGAAAGCCCAATCGATGTCTTTAGAAATCGCCTGAAGCGCTTTATCTGTTTCTAAGGCAAATGTGGCGCCCCCCTCCCGTTTCGCATCATCCCAAACCGTCTCCACAATTTTGATTTTATCCGACGGAATCGATTGAATTAAGGCCAAAGTTTCATCTTCAGACGCACCTACCGCCACCACAAACTCATCGCAGATGGGTAAAACGGACGTAATGGCTTCCACGATTGCATAATCGTTCTTCACCGCATTTCGAATAAAGGTAAATCCGGCTATTTTCATCGATCGTATTTCACTTGAATGCCGTGGTATTTCGATTGTTCCACGTAATCTTTGCGCAATGGATGTCCCTCCCAGTCTTCTGGAAGCAATATTCTGCGTAAATCAGGATGATTGGCAAATTCAATACCAAAGAAATCAAAGGCCTCTCTCTCGTGCCAATCCGCCGTTCTCCAAACAGAAGATACAGAAGATATTACAGGCGAAGACCGATCTAAAATTACCCGCAAATGCAAGGTGATATGATTCGGGATTGAATAAAGCGTATAAATAACTTCCATTTTACCCGCTTCTGGGCCTTGATCGATGGCCGTGATGCAGGAAAGGGAATCAAAATAGGTAGATGGGTTTTTCCAAAGAAAATCACAAACCGGCAATATCTGCTCCGCAGGCAAGGTTAATCGACTTAATTCCTCCTCCCACTGGGATTCGAAACCAAATTCTGCTTGCAAAAATGCTTGAATTGCTGACAGCTCCATCCTATTTGTTTAAGGCTTCTAATATGCGTTTAGGAGCCACAAGGGTCTCCTGACTGATCTTTTGTTGTAACTTAATAATTCCTCCTAAAAGTGCCTCAGGACGCGGTGGGCAACCCGGAACGTAGACGTCTACCGGAATAATTTTATCCACTCCTTTCACCACGTGGTAGCCGTGTTCCCAATAAGGACCACCGCAATTCGCACAAGAACCCATGGAAATCACATACCGCGGTTCTGGCATTTGTTCGTATAGACGACGAATCCGATCCGCCATTTTGAAAGTCACCGTTCCAGCCACAATCATCACGTCAGATTGACGCGGGGAAGGACGAGGAAATACCCCAAAACGATCTAAATCGTAGCCTGACGCAAAGGCTTGCATCATTTCAATCGCGCAACACGCTAAACCAAAGCTCATGGGCCATAGCGAACTAGCCCTCGCCCAATTAAATAAATCCTCCGCATTGCTCAACACAAAGCCGTCGGATTCAAATTCTTGGTCTAAAAAACTCTTCATGTTTGGGGTTATTTTCGCAATCGTTCTGTAAATATACCTAAATTCACAAAATTTTTCGTGCATGTCACTCGTACCTTTTTTCGATACTGATTTAGCCAAACTCCGCGGGATGACCCCAGCGAAGCTTACCTTGCTACAGACCGAACTAGGGATGTTCACCTACGGTGACTTGATCCAATATTTCCCCTTCCGCTACGAAGACCGCACGGTGGTTCATCCCATCGCCTCTATCACCGACGAAATGGATCACGCCCAGTTTGTGGGTCGGATTCGTTTCAAAGAAAAAATAGGCGCCGGCCACCGGCAACGCATTGTCGCTCAAGTATGTGATGCGACAGGGTGTATTGAAATCGTTTGGTTTCAAGGAGTGAAATGGCTCGAAAAGTCTTTGAATACCGGCGTAGATTACCTCTTTTATGGCAAGCCCACCAGTTTCAACGGTACCATTCAGATGACCCATCCAGAGATGGAGGTCTACAAAGGGGAACAAGCCTCAGGTAAGTATTTCCAACCCGTTTATCCTTTGACGGAGAAATTGCGCAAGAAATACATCGATAGCAAAGCCATCGCTACCCTGCAAAAAAACTTATTAGAAATTGCGTTTCCTTACATAAGAGAGACTTTGCCGGGGGATGTTACCTCTCAGTTTAAGTTAATTTCCAAACAGGAGGCATTATACCATATTCATTTACCCCAAAGCGAAACCTGGCTTCACCAGGCACGTCGCCGACTGAAATTCGAGGAGTTATTTTACAATCAATTGCGCTTGATTAAGCAGAATTTGATTCGAAAAGTAGCCTTCCCAGGTCAGGTATTTTCTTCAGCAGCCTTATTAACGACGTTCTACCAAGAACACCTGCCTTTCGAATTAACCAATGCTCAGAAGCAGGTGATTCGGGAGATATTCGCCGATATGCGGTCTGGGAAGCAAATGAATCGCTTGTTGCAGGGAGATGTAGGTTCAGGAAAGACGATCGTGGCCTTTATTTCGATGCTATTAGCCATTGATAATGGGGCGCAGGCCTGTTTGATGGCGCCCACAGAGATTTTGGCAGACCAGCATTACCAAGGTTTAAAGCAGTTTGCAGATTTATTAGGCATCACGATCGCGAAGCTGACCGGGTCTGTCAAGAAGAAAGACCGTGTGGGATTACACGAAGATTTGCAGTCCGGTAAATTGCAGATTTTAGTGGGCACGCACGCTTTATTCGAAGATTCTGTTCAATTCAAGAACCTCGGGATGTGCATCATTGATGAGCAACACCGGTTTGGGGTAGCACAGAGGGCGAAGCTTTGGGATAAGAATAAGGAGTTTCATCCGCACATTTTAGTCATGACTGCGACACCTATTCCGCGGACTTTAGCGATGACGCTTTATGGAGATTTAGATATTTCGATAATTAACGAATTACCGGTGGGACGCAAGCCGATTCAGACCACACATCGCTACGATAGTCATCGCTTACAGGTCTTTGGCTTTATCCAAAACGAGTTAAGCAAAGGCCGACAGATCTATATCGTCTATCCATTGATCGAAGAATCCGAAAAAATGGACTTCAAGGACTTGATGGATGGCTACGAAAGTATTTCGCGCGCTTTCCCGGAGGTACCTTTGGGAATCTTGCACGGCAAAATGAAACCTGCTGATAAGGATATAGAGATGGCTCGTTTCGTGAAAAACGAGACAAAAATCATGGTAGCTACCACCGTGATTGAGGTAGGTGTAAACGTGCCTAATGCCTCCATTATGATCATTGAAAGTGCTGAAAGATTTGGCTTATCACAATTACACCAATTAAGAGGTCGCGTAGGTCGAGGAGCGGAACAAAGTTATTGCATCTTAATGACCGGTTATAAAATCAGTGCAGATACCAAGAAACGGATCGAAACGATGGTAAAAACAAATAATGGATTCGAGATCGCCGAAGTGGATTTGCAATTGCGTGGACCTGGAGATATTACGGGAACGCGTCAAAGTGGCGCCATCGACCTAATGATTGCAGACCTCGCGAAAGACGGCGAAATATTAAAAGTAGCGCGCGAAACGGCCCAAAAAATCTTAGAAGAAGATCCGAACCTCGAAAAATCAGAATACACGATGATTAGAGAGCAAGTCAGAACCCAGCGAAAAGACACGACCAACTGGGCAAGAATTTCTTAATTCAAATTAGGATCGTCTGGATAGGTAGAGAGAACTCTGAAATCACCGCCTTTGGCATACATAATCTTACGCCATAAATGCTCATGCGTTTCATCAAACACCAATTTATCATCCCCGGGATGCAAAATCCAGGCATTCGACTTCACCTCGCGCTCTAGCTGCCCCGCTCCCCAACCCGAGTAACCAATGAAAAATTTGATTTCATCGAATCCAATCTCCCCCGCCACGACCTTATCAATAGCCACCTCAAAACTACCAGACCAATAAATCCCCGGTCCAATTAATACACCATCTGGAATTAAATCAGGTCTGCGGTGCACAAACTGCATAATCGTAGGATCCACCGGTCCTCCCGAATACAGAGGAACATCTTCTAACACCTTCTCGTCTACGAAGGAATCAAACACAATCTCTTGTTTATTATTCAGCACTAAACCGAAAGAATGTGCATTCGTATGCTCACAAAGCAAGATCACCGAACGATGAAAAGAGGGGTCCTCTAAGAAGGGCTCGGCTAACAAAAGCATGCCAGGTTCTAAATCCTCCACAGAATAATTCGGGTGCATAGCGCAGAAATTAGTAATTTTAAGAGATGATCAATCAGCTCTTCCTTTCTTTAGGCGGCAATCTAGGAAATACCCGGGAAATTTTCGAGGGTGCCTACCCGCTAATTGAAAAAAAAATTGGAAAAATCTCCGTTTACTCTTCGGTGTATCAAACCGAAGCCTGGGGTCCCATCCCGCAAGCAGACTTTTTAAACCAAGTAGTGCTCGTGACCACCACTTTAAAACCCAAGGACTGTTTAACGGAACTACTCGAAATTGAAAGAGAATTTGGGAGGGAACGCAGAGAACGTTGGGGACCGAGAACGCTCGATCTAGACATTTTATTTTATGGGGATATGATCATCGCAGAATCCAATTTGAGTATTCCACATCCGCGTATCACTGAACGTAGGTTTATTCTAGCTCCGCTGGCAGAGATAGCACCCACTTTTACATACCCTGCTTTGGGCAAAACTATGGTAGCCCTATTAGAAGAATGCGAAGATAGCAGCCAGGTTAATCGTTCTGTTTAGGAAATTTCCAACTTTTCGAGGTAATACGCTCATAGAACTTTTCGTACAGGGGCAAGATCTTTACGATGTCAAATTCCTGCGCACGTTTCAGGGCATTCGCCTTCATTTGATCATGCAATGTAGGATCAGCTAGCATTTTAATGGCATTAGCCGCCATATCTTCTACATCACCTACATTACTTACATAACCGGTGACCCCATGAATATTTACCTCCGGAATACCCCCTGCATTAGATGAAATCACAGGTACTTCGCAAGCCATAGCTTCTAAGGCGGCTAGACCGAAACTTTCTTTTTCAGAGGTGAGTAAAAATAGATCCGCTAAAGACAAAGCCTCCTCTATCCCATCCATCTTCCCTAAAAAGCGTACATCATTTTGCACCTCAAGTTCACGACATAAAACTTCAATTCCTGAACGTTCCGGACCATCGCCTATCAAAACCAATTTGGCGGGAATCTTTTTGCGCACTAGCGCAAAAACGCGGACGATATCCTCAATACGCTTCACCTTCCGGAAATTTGAGGTGTGCATTAACAGCTTCTCCCCATTTGGACAAAGGGATTTCTTAAAGTGCTCATGTGGACGTTTTTGGAAACGCTGTAAATCAATGAAATTAGGAATTACCTCGATGTGACTCAAAATCTCAAACTCATCATAGGTATCATTCTTCAAACTCTCAGACACCGCAGTCACCCCATCCGATTCATTAATCGAAAACGTAACCACCGGTTCGAAAGACGGATCGCGACCCACTAAAGTGATATCTGTTCCGTGCAATGTCGTGATGACCGGAACGTGAATACCTTTGTATTTCAGAATTTGCTTGGCTAAATACGCAGCTGAAGCATGCGGAATCGCATAATGAACGTGAATTAAATCCAACTTCTCATTGATGGTCACATCCACCATTTTACTGGCTAAGGCAGACTCATAAGGCAGGTATTCGAATAAGGGATAGGACGCTACAGAAACCTCGTGGTAGAAGATATTTTCGGAGAAAATGTCTAAACGAGGGGGTTGTGTATAGGTGATAAAGTGTACCTGATGGCCAGCAAGGGCTAATGCCTTACCTAATTCAGTCGCCACCACACCACTTCCGCCATACGTCGGATAACAAACGATCCCTATTTTCATGCCTTAAATTTAGCTGAAAGAATGTAAATTTGTAGTAAACAACTGATAACCTTTGAAAAATCTCGTCTTATTTGCGTCTGGTTCGGGTTCTAATGCCGAAAAAATCATCGAACATTTCAAAGGTTCCGATCAGGTTCGAATCACCCACATTTACTGTAATAACCCTTCAGCGGGGATTATTCAGCGAGCAGAGCGATTAGGTGTGCCGTGCCGCGTTTTTGACAGAGAATCCTATAAGAACGGAACGGTGTTAAAAGAAGTTCAATCTTTAGGGACAGATTGGATCATCTTAGCCGGATTCTTGTGGTTAATTCCAAGTGATTTCGTGAAGGCTTTCCCGCAAAGAATCGTGAATATTCACCCGGCTTTATTGCCTAAATTTGGCGGAAAAGGCATGTATGGCCATTTCGTACATGAAGCTGTCGTAGCAGCGGGTGAAAAAGAATCCGGAATTACGATTCATTATGTGAACGAGCATTATGACGAAGGTGCGACGATCTTCCAGAGTTCGTTCCCCGTTTTACCAAGTGATACTCCGGAAGATGTCGCAAAAAAAGGTCAGATTTTAGAACACCGGGATTTCCCTAAGGTGATCGAATCACTCGTTTTACCAGCCTCCTCCTAACACGCGGTATAGATTAATGGCCCGCATCCATTGATTTCGAGATATTTCTAAGAGCTCTAATTCCGAGCGCAAGGCGTTTTGTTGCGCCGTCAATACCTCTAAATAGCTTGCATTAGCTGTTAAGAAGAGGGTTCCGACCGTATTAATAGCTCCTTTAGTTAACAAAACTTCCCGTTGTTTTAGTTGCTGTTGTTTTTGTAAATAGGCCAAAGATTTAACTTGGGTATCCCATTCCAAATAACCTTTCACTAACGCATTTTGGTAGGCTATATCATGTGACTTCCAGGAGGACTCGGTTCGCAACATGTCTGCTGTAATTGCCGAACGATTTAACCAAGGCGTCGTGATTCCTCCTAACAATTGATAGGCCATGGAAGCAGGTAGTTGAAAGAGGTAGGCCGGCTGAAAACCTTGCACCCCTAATATTCCCGATAAAACAATCGATGGTTTTAGGGCTAAAGCAGCACTTTCCTTCGTCTCAAACGCCGCCATCAAATTTAATTTCGCTTGTTTGATATCTGGCCTATTCTCCAGCTGATCTATCTTTATGCTTGCAAACAAGGTAGTATCCATTGAACACTGAAAAGGGAATGACGCACGCTTAATTACAACATTCGGCTTATTCAAGTAATACCGTATCTGATTCTCTAGCAACGTAATTTGTTGCAAGACATCCCCCTCCTGCGCACGGGAATTTAGTAACTGCGCTTCGAGCTGTTGGACTGCCGACTCATTCACTACACCCGCCTCTTTTTGCACTTTTACCAATTCAAAAGCCTTTAGCTGAATATCAATATTAGCTTTCAAAATATCCAATTCCTTATCCAATGAAACCAATTGGCCATATGAATTTGCAACCTCAGATACTAAAGAGGTTATCATCCATTGTTGGCCAGACTCTGTAGCTAAATACCGTAGGGCACTGGCCTTTTTCCGTTTGGCCAATTTTCCCCAAATATCCCATTCCCAACTAGCTTGTAGACCCATTTGTAAATCGGGAAGATTTTTGGGAATAATTTGGTCATCGGTGATATTAGGAGAAAAATTGGTGTCAAAATTACCTATGCCATCCATCGTATACTTACCAAAACGACGTAAGCTTGGCTGGACAATTCCATTGACAGTTGGCATACGCAACCCGCGCTGATATACAAAATCTGCCCGAGATGCTGCCATTTCTAGAAACCCAATCTTAATATCATTGCTGCGAACCAGCACGGAATCAATCAACTCAACTAATAAACTGTCTCGTTTCCAACAAGCTTTTAGACTCGAAACAGAGGCTTGCTCATTCGACTGTCGGTAGGTATCTAAATCTGCATTCGCCCGATTCTGAACGCTCCAGTTTGATTGGCAGGAAACGATTCCTAGGCCAAGCAATATAATCCACAAACTATTTCTCATTTTTTGACCATTTAGCCGAGATTGTAGCGAAAACCACATACAATCCCGGGATTACTAATAAACCTCCCACTGTACCTAAAATCATCCCTCCAGCAGAAGCTGTTCCAATGGTTCTATTTCCAATCGCACCCGCGCCGGAGGCAATCATCAACGGAATTAAGCCGGCCACAAAGGCAAAGGAAGTCATCAAAATAGGACGCAAACGAGAGAAAGCTCCTTCTTTCGCCGCTTCAATAATCGATGCCCCCTCCTTCTGTTTCGCAATGGCGAACTCGACGATTAGAATGGCATTCTTGCCTAATAAACCGATTAACATTACGAGCGCTACTTGAGCATAAATGTTGTTTTGCAAGCCAAATAGATACAAGAACGCGTAGGTTCCCATCGCGCCCATTGGCAAGAAAAGTAGCACTGGGAATGGCAATAGGAAGGATTCATATTGCGCGGCTAATAAGAGATACACGAATAACAAACAGATCGCGAAAATGAAAATGGCCTGATTTCCTGCCAAATCTTCTTCACGCGTCATGCCCGACCACTCCAACGTATACCCGCGCGGTAGACTCTTCAAAGCCTGCGCTCGGATGATATCTAATACCGCTCCAGAAGAAAATCCAGGTGCCGGTTCGCCATTCACCATCGCTGACGTAAACATGTTGTAGCGGGTAAATTGCTCCGGTCCGTACACGCGTTTCATCTTCACGAAAGAGGAATAAGGAACCATTTCGCCATCCTTATTTTTAGCATAAAACTTCAGCACATCATCTGGATGCGCGCGGTAACGCGGATCTACTTGGACCATCACTTTATACATTTGGCCAAAGCGGATGAAATTGGTTGCATAGAAACTACCCAACAACGTCTGCAGATTATCCATGGCCGGAAGCACATTCACGCCTTTTTGCGCGGCAGCTTCTTGGTCTACTTCTAACATATACTGTGGAAAGGACGGGTCAAAACTCGAGAACGTATTCTGAATCTCAGGCGCCTCATTGAGTTTCTTAGCAAACTCATTTGATACCGATGCAAGCCTTTGCAAATCCCCCGAACCACTTCGATCCTGAATTCTAAATTCAAAACCAGAGGCATTTCCAAAACCTGGAACAGCCGGCGGAGGGAAAAACTGAATGCTGGCATCCTTAATTCCATTCGTCTTCGAACGAATGATTTCCGTTAATTCGTCTACGGTCTCTTTTCGCTCCTCCCAAGGTTTCAAGGTGATGATACCTGTACCATAAGAAGCTCCAGAACCATCGGTCAACAAACTAAATCCAGCCAAGGTAGAAAAGGACTCAATCGCATCTACCCCTTTAATCGATTTGTAGACCTGATCCATCACACTTTCGGTACGCTCTAAGGTCGCGCCAGCCGGAGTCGTCGCATTCACATATAAGGTTCCCTGATCTTCTGAAGGAATAAATCCACTCGGAACGATACCCGATAGAACAGCAGTTCCCACCACAGATCCAAGCAAAATCAACCACATCAACAACCGCTTACTAATCAGCACACCTACCCAAACCAAATACTTTTGAGCGATTTGATCATAACGGTGATTGAAGGCATGGAAGAATTTACCCAGCCAGTTCTTCTGGTTATGCTCCGGTTTTTTCAACAACAACACGCAAAGTGCAGGAGTTAAAGTCAAAGCCGTTAATCCAGAAAGTGCAATCGATATTGCCATCGTTACCGAGAACTGTCGGAAGAATACCCCGATCGGCCCCGAAAGAAAGGCTACCGGAACAAACACCGCTCCCATCACCAAGGTAATCGCTAAAATCGCTCCGGAAATCTCGTGCATCGCCTCTTGCGTAGCGGCGAGAACAGGCATGTCTTTTTCCTCCATTTTGACATGAACCGCCTCCACGACGACGATTGCATTATCCACCACAATACCAATGGCTAATACAAGAGAGAATAAGGTTAATAGGTTGATGGAGAACCCGAAGGCCAACATAAAGGTAAACGTACCTACTAAGGAAACCGGAACCGCAATGATGGGCACTAAAGTTGCTCGCCAATCTTGCAAGAAGATAAACACCACGAGGGCAACTAATAAAAAGGCCTCTAATAAGGTCTTGATTACTTCATGAATCGAGGCATCTAAGAAACGAGACACATCATACGAAATCGTATACCCCATCCCAGGAGGAAAGGTTGTCGTCTTCAATTCTGCTAAGCGTTTCTTTACATTCTCAATCACTTCCGCGGCGTTCGAACCTGGTCGTTGCTTTAATAATATCGCAGCGGACGGTCGGCCATTTTCTTTCGAAAGTACATCGTAATCCAATGACCCAAACTCTACATCGGCTAAATCCTTCAAACGTAAAATTTGGCCCGTTTCGGTCGCCTTAATCACTAAATTTTCGTACTGAGCCACTTGAGTAAACTTACCCGTATAACGCATGACATATTGCAAGGCTTGCGGATGCTTGCCGGAGCTTTCTCCAATTTTACCTGGAGCTGCCTCAACATTTTGATTCTTTAAGGCCTGAATGACATCTTCAGCTGAGAGCTTGTAGGCAAAGAGACGATCTGGATGTAACCAAATACGCATGGCATATTCGCGAGAACCCATGATATCCGCAAAGCCTACGCCATCAATACGCTTTAACTCTGCAAGAACATTAATATCGGCAAAATTATAAATAAACTTTTCATCAATAGACGGATCATCGCTTAATAAGTTTACATATAACAACATACTATTCACTTCTTTCTCGGTAATAACACCTGCCTTGATAACCTCTTCTGGCAATTCATCTAGTACGGTTTGTACACGCGTTTGAACATTGACAGCTGCTACATCGGGGTCTGTTCCCACTTCAAAATAAACTTGAATAATACTCGTCCCGTCATTTCCTGAAACTGATGTAATATAGGTCATCCCCGCCACCCCGTTAATGGCGCGTTCGAGTGGAGTCACCACGGCTTTCGCACATACTTCCGCATTGGCTCCCGTATACTTGGTGGTCACCGTTACCGCAGGCGGAACAATATCCGGAAACTGCGTAATGGGCAATTGCTTCATGGCAATCACCCCTAAAATCACGATAAATACCGATACTACGATCGATAATACCGGTCGGGTTATAAATTGTTGGACCATGTTACAGTGCTTTATATTCCGTTAATAATTGGCGCATCGGCTTGAAGGTCGACTTGATTTTTTGACCTTGTTTCACCAACTGGATACCCTCAATTAGGACGGTGTCTTTCGCTGAAAATCCATTTTTAACTAAATAAAAATGCGGGATACGTAAGTCTGGGACGATGCTTTTCATCTTAACCAAACCACCAGCATCCTTAACAAACACGTAACTTTTCTCTTGAATTTCGAAAACAGACTTTTGCGGAATGGCCCAATAGCCGGATACCTTCTTCGGTAATTGTACCTTTCCGGATGCTCCATGGCGAAGTAGTTTATTCGGATTTGAGAAGCGCGCTCTGAAAGCAATATTTCCGGTATTTTTATCAAATTCTCCTTCGATTGTTTCGACTAAACCCTTTTCTGGATAGCTTTCTCCATTCGCTAAAACTAGACTAACCGTGGCTGATTTGTTTACACCTCCCTGATCACTGAAGGCTAAGTATTCTTGTTCTGATACATTGAAATAGGCGAATACGTTTTGGTTGTCGGACAAAGTGGTCAACAACGTTCCTTCGTCCACTAAACTTCCCCTTTTAAAAGGCAAGCGGTCTACGATACCATCAAATGGCGCACGAATATTCGAATGCTCCACTTTCAATTCTGCCGCACGCACATGGGCTAATGCCTCCTCGCGTTTCGCTTTTAAACCATCCACTTTCGCGAGCGATATGGCTAATTGGTTTTTGGAAATGACATTTTTGTCCACCAACAAACGGGTATTGATCAACGTTAATTCCTCCGCTTTTAATTCGGCAGATGCTTGACTCAACACCGCTTTTGCGCGCGCTAAATCAGCCACATACTCCTGACTATTGATGGTGAACATCACCTGCCCTTTCTTCACTTGCTTGCCCTCATCTACCAAAATACGATCTAAGTAGCCTTTAACCCGGGCACGAATTTCTACATTTTGAATCGCATGAATATCCGCTACAAACTCTTGCTGAATAGTTGTATCGATGGCTATAGGAGAGGATACTTCAAGTGTTTGCATTTCTACAGCGTCTTCTTTTTTAGCTGTGCAAGCACCTAAAAGTAGTAATCCGATTAGGTATTTTTTCATATCTACTTAGTTAGGCCTTCCTCCATGTTGTTTATAGGAAGGCAGTTGTTTTTTCTTTTTCAGCGTATCTGCCCATTCCATGTTGGGCGATTTAGGCTGGTATTTGGGTGTTTGTGTGGAAGGCTTCATTTCTTTTTCCTTCACCGTTTGCTGCAAATTTACTTTTTCAGTTAAAGTCGGATTTATCTGATTCTTATAGTTTTTCCCTTGGCTATAGCCAACAAAAACGGTACAGATAAACATAGACGTCAATACGCATGTTTTCATAATGAAATAATTTACCTGTACGCAATGCACAGATCACAAGAAGATTTAATGATTTTGTTTCAATAAAGCAGGCACGAAATTAGGCCAGCCGGGGAGGGGGACTCACTTGCTCGAGGAGCACATTTAATTCAGACTCATTTCGCTCTGGGAAAGAAGTCTTTTTTAGGTTAGGTATTTGCAATTGAAGATTTACATTGATTGGGGCTGCATGAGTCAACCAGTCTTCCGGAGCTCCTTCTTCCTCTAGGGTATCTTCACAGGGAGGGTCAGATAAAACAGATACATCTACCGTCTTCTTTAAAACATCGAATGCATAGGAAAGTCCATCTTTAGTTAAAAGACAACAAAACAACATGAAATAAAGCACAATGCGACGCATCCTATTCATCTTTAATTTCTTCGTAGGGAACATAATCGCCCCCCACATCATCTGTTTTAGGTTTCGATTTAGGCGGGACAAAATCCACGTCAATCGTCCCCTCTTTACGCGCCTTTGAAGCTTGCTTCGAGCGAATATCCTGCTCTGACATCTTTTTGTGCACTTGCGTGATTACGTAACCCTTCATCAAAAAACGAAGTAAGGGCATCACAACATACACCATAACCAAGATGATCGCAATAAGTTTTAACATCTTATCTACTTAGATATAAATTTCGTTCACCATATACTTTGCGGAAGAAATCGTCTTTCAAATCATCAATGAAATAGATTGCTTCACCTGTTGACTTCATTTCCGGACCTAATTCCATATTTACGTTCGGGAATTTAGAGAAAGAAAAGACAGGAATCTTGATCGCGAATCCTTTTTTCACTGGTTTGAAATTGAAATCTTTCACCTTCTTGTCTCCTAGCATCACTTTCGTCGCGTAATTCACATAAGGCTCTTGGTAAGCCTTGCAGATGAATGGAACGGTACGAGAGGCGCGAGGATTCGCCTCGATGATGTACACCACTTCATCTTTCACGGCAAACTGGATGTTCAATAGACCTTTGGTCTTCAAAGCCACCGCAATTTTACGTGTGTGATCTTCGATTTGCTTCATCACATGCTCCGATAAATCGAATGGAGGCAAGACCGAGTGAGAGTCACCGGAGTGAATACCCGCTGGCTCGATGTGCTCCATCATTCCGATAATGTACACGTCTTCGCCGTCGCAGATCGCATCTGCCTCCGCCTCGATCGCATTCTCTAAGAAGTGATCTAATAAGATTTTATTTCCTGGGATATCGCGTAAGATATCTACCACGTGTTGCTCTAATTCTTGTTCGTTGATTACGATTTTCATTGATTGACCTCCTAATACGTAGGATGGGCGCACTAACAATGGGTAACCTAATTCGCGACCTAAAGCCACCGCATTATCCGCATCTTCACACACCCCAAACTTAGGGTATGGAATGTTTAAATCTTTCAACAAGCTAGAGAATGCCCCGCGGTCTTCCGCTAAATCCAAGGCTTCGAAAGAAGTTCCTAAGATTTTAATGCCGTATTTCGAAAGCTTCTCCGCTAATTTCAAGGCCGTTTGGCCCCCTAACTGAACGATAACGCCCTCTGGTTTTTCATGTTGGATGATATCGTAAACGTGCTCCCAGAATACCGGTTCGAAGTATAATTTATCCGCGATGTCAAAGTCTGTGGAAACTGTTTCTGGATTCGAGTTAATCATAATCGTTTCGTAACCCGCTTCTTTCGCAGCCAATACACCGTGAACACACGAGTAGTCAAACTCAATCCCTTGACCGATACGGTTAGGACCAGAACCTAAAACGACTACTTTTTTCTTCGGAGATACGACCGATTCGTTATCCAACACTGCTGATGCTCCCTCTTGACCAAAAGTCGAGTAGTAATACGGAGTCTTCGCTTCAAACTCTGCCGCACAGGTATCTACGCATTTGTAAATACGCTTGATGCCTACCGCGTTACGCTTGTCATATACCTCTGATTCTAGGCAACGTAGGGTGTGGGCGATTTGGCGATCTGCGAAACCTTTGTGCTTCGCTTCTTCTAATAAAATCGTCGGGATAGTGTGGATCGAGTATTTCTCCATCTCTTTTTCCACACGCACTAGATCTTCGATTTGGTTCAAGAACCATTTGTTGATCTTTGTTAATTGCTGAATCGTTTTGAACGAAATGCCCATTTTGAAGGCATCGTAGATATGGAATAAACGGTTCCAAGATGGGTTCGCAAGCGAGTATAAAATCGCATCTTGATCACGTAATTCTTTTCCATCCGCACCCATTCCATTACGCTTAATCTCTAAGGATTGACACGCTTTTTGTAAGGCTTCTTGGAAATTACGGCCGATACCCATCGTTTCACCCACGGATTTCATTTGCAATCCTAGCGTGCGATCTGCCCCTTTGAACTTGTCAAAATTCCAACGTGGCACTTTCACAATTACGTAATCTAAAGCCGGCTCGAAGTAAGCAGACGTCGTCCCCGTAATCGCATTCGTTAATTCATCTAAATTATAACCGATCGCCATTTTCGCAGCGATCTTTGCAATCGGATATCCGGTTGCTTTAGAGGCCAAAGCCGAAGAACGAGACACCCGTGGGTTAATCTCGATCGCGATAATTTCATCTGTTTCCGGATTCAACGAGAACTGAACGTTACATCCACCCGCAAACTGACCAATGGCGTTCATCATCTTGATGGCCATGTCACGCATGCGTTGGTAGATCGTATCTGGAAGCGTCATCGCAGGCGCCACCGTGATGGAATCACCCGTGTGGATACCCATCGGATCGAAGTTTTCGATCGAACAGATAATGATTACGTTGCCTAAATTATCGCGCAAAAGTTCTAATTCATATTCTTGCCAACCCATGATGGATTGCTCTACTAACACCTCGTGTGTAGGTGAGGCGTGCAAACCTTTGTTCAAGGCTGCATCGAAATCTTTCGGATCATGCACGAAACCACCACCCGTTCCACCTAAGGTAAACGATGGGCGAATCACTAATGGGAAACCAGTCTCTTGTGCAATCTCTTTTCCTTCCAGGAACGAACGAGCCGTACGTCCTTTACAAACGCCTACTCCGATTTCGATCATCTTTAAACGGAATTTCTCGCGATCTTCTGTCGTTTCGATGGCTTTAATATCTACACCGATGATTCGAACTCCATATTTTTCCCAAATCCCCGCCGCATCACAGTCAATCGCAAGGTTCAAGGCTGTTTGACCTCCCATGGTAGGCAAAACAGCATCTATTTTGTGCTTTTCTAAAATGTGAATAATCGATGCTTTCTCTAATGGCTTCAAATACACGTGATCCGCATTCATCGGATCGGTCATAATCGTCGCCGGATTGGAGTTAATCAAGATGACCTCGATGCCTTCTTCTCTCAGGGAACGAGCGGCTTGGGAACCAGAGTAGTCGAATTCACAAGCTTGACCGATCACAATAGGACCAGAACCAATAATGAGGACGGATTTAATCGAGGAATCTTTAGGCACAGGGGGTATAAATTAAAAGCTGAATATATATGTGTTTTTGGATGCTTTTGGTTAAGCTCCAAAATTGTGCAAAGTTAGCGTTTTAGGGTCGATTTGCAAAATAAAAAAGAGACTTTTGTGTAGGTGAGGCGGAACCCAAAAATTCCCTTATTTTTGACAACAAATTGTAGAAATCGTGATAAAAATACTCGTTGCTTTTGATGAAAACAGAGTCATTGGAAAAAACAATGAACTGATTTGGCATTTGCCTGCGGATCTGAAAAGATTCAAGGCTTTAACCACGGGTCATGTGATCATCATGGGGCGTAAAACCTACGATTCCATCGGAAAGCCACTTCCTAATCGTACGACGATTGTTATTTCGCGTACAGCCGGCTTACAAATTGAAGGCGTCATCTGCACGACTTCCATCGAAGAGGCCATCTTAAAGGCAAAATCGCTCAGCCGCGAAGATATTTTCATCGTGGGTGGAGCTGAAATTTATGCCCTATCTCTAGCGGTGGCTGATCAAATTTTAGTCACTCAACTACACGACATTTTCGAGGGGGACGCCTTTTTTCCTGAAATTTCGGCAGATCAATGGACCGTAACGGAAAAAGAACGCGGGGTAACGGATGAAAAAAACACCTACCAATACAGCTATTTGACCTACAGCAGAAAATGATTCACAAAATCGACCTAAGCGCTGAAGCGATTTCGATTGACCCTTACTACCAATTCTTACAAGATCCGGTGGCAGGTGGTATTTGTCTGTTTATAGGTACCATTAGAAATAAAAATCAGGGAAAAGACGTCAAGGCATTGACGATGGAGGCCTACCCTCCTATGGCCTTGAAACAAATCGAATTATTGTGTGATCAAGCGGCCGAAAAATGGCCGATCGAACGAATTGCCTTAGTCCACAGAACGGGACCATTGGAAATCGGGGACATTGCCGTATTGATCGGAGTAACTTCCTTGCATCGAGCTGAAGCATTCAAAGCCTGTGAGTGGTTGATTGATACCTTGAAAAAGGAAGTGCCTATTTGGAAAAATGAATTCTATGAGGACGGCTCTTCGTGGTTAGTTCCCCATCCCTGAGACCATCAAGCTGCAGCCGCGCATTTCAGAATTATCGAAGCGGCCTAATACCTTAAATCGGATCCCATCGTCTTCTAAGGAACCTAAATCCCGTGTTTCGATAAAGGAACAGGAGTCGATGTTTCCCAAATCCGCCACTTTTATTCCCCCCGTTTTATGCGGCTGTGTCACTAAGGCAAACGGATCGCCCACCTCCCGCAAACAAACCCGCATCGTATAAGCAGGAGAAAAAATACCCTGAGATTTGGCATAGCCTTGCGAAAACAACTCCGTCATCCCATATTCCGAGGCGATCGAATCCAGTCCCATCTTCTCTTGTAAATAGGCATGCACCTTATCACGAATCCACTCCTCGCGGCGACCTTTCATCCCACCCGTCTCCATCACGATCAAGCGATCCTTGTGCTCTTGTAAAAAAGATAAATCAATACCGGAATCCACTAAATCTAACAAACCAAAGGTCACACCCATCAACCAAACTTTTTTGCCTGTTGCTAAGGCTTTCCGCAAAGCTTGCACTAGTTCCTCATACTGATTCAAGTAAAAACCAGACAAGTCTGACCCGGATGCCTTAATGAAATGATCCATCATGAAGACCAGGGAAGAAGTAGAGCGCTCTAAATACGAGGGCAACAAGGCAAAAATATGGTAATCGCTCAATGAGCCATACTCCCGCTCAAAGGCGATTTTCGAAATTTCCTGGTAGAATCCGGGATCACAAACGGGGTGTTTGGAGGGGATTTGACCCGTTGTTCCAGAGCTTTCGAAGGAGAATAAAACGGGCTGAGAACCCGTTAAAACTTGGTGATTTTTGAATAATTCAATCGGTAAAAAAGGGATCTGTGTCCAGTGTGTCACCTCTTCTGGTGAAACACCTGACATTTGCACATACTGCTGATAAAGTGGATTATAAGAAGCCTGAAAACGAAACACATCCAAAGCAAGCGCGTCAAAATCAGCTGCCTGCATGTGCAAGACCCGCCTTTTTAAACTCTCCCTTTCCTGTGCGATCGTTTGATCCATTTGATTTTACCTGATGTAGCACAAAATTAACGCAAATCATTAACTTTACTGTCGAAATTCGAATGAATCAATGCGAAAATTAGCCGGAGTTGTAGCGATTATTTTAGTGAGTCTTGGAGCTTGTATACAAGAACCAAGCTTTAGCTCTACGCCAGCGATTACATTTAAGTCCATTCAGAAGATCACAAAAACGAGTAACGATGGCTTTGGAGGAACCACTAAAATCGACTCGGTGATCATGAGCATTAATTTCGAAGATGCAGAAGGTGATTTAGGTTTAACGGAATCTCAACTAAAATCTGACGTTAAATACAAGGATTTTCGCAATTTCGAGGTAGCCGTTCTACTACAAAAGAATGGTGTCTTTATTCCCATCACATTTACTCCTGCACTAGGCGGTCTGATAAATTTCAACTTTAAGCCGAATCAAAAATCGGGACCTATTGAAGGTAGCATCGACTATTCTACACAATTTGTTTATGCCTTTTATAAGGGTTATAGCCCGCAGTTTACAGCAAAGAACGATACCTTGAAGTTCAAAATTTTCATCAGAGATAACGCATTCAATCAAAGTAATACGATTGAGACAGACCCGATCATCATCTTTAAAGATTAGAGACTTTTAAGTTTTTTGTAGATTTCTGACTGCAAACGGTACGTAAACATACGTTGATCCCGTTCATCTAATTGAATATCTAAAATTTCCTGATCAGCAAAAATCAAACTTAAGATTTTGGTAAAGTTCTCAATTAATTTAGCCCTGAATTGCCTTTGAGATTCAGGAGAACTTTTATGCTTTCCAAAAAAAGCAATAATTTGATGTCCATTCACAAATCCTTGATCGTAATTCAAGATCAAAAAATCTAAAAATAAACGCTCATTTGCTCCCAGCATTAATCGAATCGACTTATTTATCTTATTCTGTTGGTATCGACTATAAACAATGAAGATCAAAATGACCACCAAAACTCCTAAAATAATTCCACCCAAAATAGAAAACTTTTCAACCCAGGACCCTTCATCCAACCTACCAATGTATTCCGATTCATTTAATAAAGTTTGCACGGAGGCTACCGTATATCCAGGCTCATCTAGGGAAGCTTTCACTAAATTGTTTGACCAAATAAGGGAATCCCCACTTACATGCATATAAGATTCTGATGCATCCCCCTGCTGCGCATTTAGGTAAATACGGTGAGGATTTTTCCACTGGTATACTTTGTAATTGTCTTCCACATCAATGAAAAACATGGTATCATAGGCAAATTCTTTGTTCGGTTTATCGGAGATTATGAAATACCGGCCATTAAACACAAAGGGTTTGGTTTCCTTGGAGTCAAGAAAATTTAATACGATCGGTAACTTAATTTCTCCGGTTCGAGTGAATTTTTGATTAAAAAAATCATATTCGTAAATGCCATAATCACGATTAAAAGCGGTCTTCTTTTCTGTATCGTTCATATTTACAGTGCTCAAAAGAACAAATCGATCTTTTTTCGATGAATACCCTGCCATTCCATCGAATATTGACTGAGGCAAATCCCCATCTGCGGCAATACTTAACCATTCTTTGGCAATGAAATCATATTTAGTAATGATATTCGTTGATCTCCAAAAGCCGTAGCCACCAAAGGAATACATATCCTCTCCCCGCATAAATACACTACTCTTACAATTAGCTCCACGGAAATAAGTTTGATCTAAACGCTTTAAAGTCCACTTAGATTTATCTAACAGATATACTTGTCCAGTGCAATGAATCGTTAAATAGTAGGTAGAACTTTGATTAATCCGAAATTCATGAGTACCCTCAGAGGAAGGAAGAATTTCACGAAAATCCACATTTTCAGATTTAATGGTATCTAATTTAACCCATCCCGTGGCCTGATTAAACCGATCAATTTGATGAGTAATGAGGTTTAAGCGCAAAAAATTTACTGAATGATCCTCCTGCCATTTAATATACTGCCCAAGCCCATTGAAAGCGATTTGGACAAACAAGAAAAGGAACAGAATCGCTTTTTTTAGCATGTAATTGTGGTTGCGTCCCCAAAAATAACTAATTTTGTAAATTAACAAGGTTATTTAGCATTCAACGCATGACATTACATAGAGAAGGACGGACCCTATTATTCACTTCATTACTCATCGTATTAGGTATTAATGGCCTGGTTGCGTATTTCTTCCCTGAAAATGTTTATTTGAGAGAGACAATCGTTGTTATCACTTCCTTGTTCTACCTCATTATCTTACAATTTTTCCGTGTTCCCAAGCGTCACACCGAGCTTAACCCTAAACATATCATCGCTCCAGCAGATGGTAAAGTAGTGGTTATTGAAGAAACGGTCGAAACAGAATATTTCAAAGGTCCACGCCGCCAGATTTCGATCTTTATGTCACCTATCAATGTGCACATTAACTTCAATCCAATCTCTGGAATCGTATCCTATTTCAAATACCATCCAGGCAAGTTCTTAGTCGCTTGGCATCCTAAATCGAGTACCGAAAACGAGCGTACGACCTACGTTGTAAAGCACGAAAATGGCACGGAAGTACTATTCCGTCAAATTGCGGGAGCTTTAGCGAAACGTATTTGCTGGTATGCAAACCAAGGGGATGCGGTCGTTCAGGGAACGGAGTTTGGCTTTATTAAATTCGGTAGTCGGATCGATATCTACTTGCCACTAGACGCAGAAATTTGTGTTAAACTAGATGACAAACCGGTAGGTGGCGAAACGGTGATAGCTAAATTAGCTTAAGACCACGACGTCCAGGACTGCTCAATTAATTCAATAATTTTCTCCAAACCTTGCTGATCCACTTCAGAAAAGTCTGCTAATTGATCTGAATCCAGATCAAACACCAGCACGACTTCCCCATTTACAATCGCAGGTAATACAATCTCCGATTTCGACGCTGATGCGCAGGCAATGTGGCCCGGGAATGCTTCCACATCAGGCACTAATACCGTTTTTTTCGTTGTATAGGCATGGCCACAAACTCCCTTGTGAAATGGAATGCGTGTACAAGCCACTGGACCTTGAAATGGCCCTAAGACTAATTGATTTTCTTTCGTTAAGTAGAAGCCCACCCAGAAAAAGCCAAATACCTCGTGCACCGCTGCCGCAATATTCGCTAGATTAGCATATTTATCAGTTTCTCCCGCAAGGAGCGATTGAATTTGAGGATAAAGTGAAGCGTATTTTTCTTCGCGGGTTCCGTCTATTTTAATTAAATCTTCTGCCATCTTATGCGAAATAACGTTGTAACCAAGTAGTATTTGCTGCTTGCAACCAGCCTGCGCGGTAAGCGCCCAGTGATTCCGTTTGTAGTGGAATAATCTGCGTGGTTGGTGCTAATAAGGGGTTATTTTTTAATGCTGTAAGAGGGATCAATGTAAGTTCTTCGCCGTTCACCACTGCTGTGCTGCGATCGAAGAAGTCGATTCCTAGGCTTGTTCCCATCTCCTTGAACCAACGAGTAGACGCATCGATGGAACAGCCGGAGGCTGCATTCACCGTTTCATCCACCGCAATGACGATCACTTGCTGAAAACGAATCTCAAAGGACGCATTTAATCCAGCACCGTGTGCCGCCCATTGGGTTAAGGATGGGGCTAAATAGTCCTGAATGGCTTGGGTTTCTGAAGCCGTAAAAGGTCGGTTCGCCTGATAGACCCATACGCGGGAATGATCGGGCATTTGTTCAATCGGTAAATACATATATTACATGGATTGCTGCACTAACTCAGCTAAATCTACTACTTGGATGTGCTTTTCTTTGCCTACTTTATTCAGGCCATCTTGTACCATGACCATGCAGAATGGGCACGCTAGGGCCACTTTGCTCACTCCGGAGTCGACCATTTCTTGGACTCTTTTCACCTGCACGTCTTCGCCGCCCGTTTCCGGCTCTTTGAAAACTTGTGCGCCACCCGCTCCACAGCAAAGGCCCTTTGTTCTACAACTTTTCAGCTCGACTAAATCCTTTTTTAATCCAGAAATGATCTCTCGAGGTGCTTCATAAATCCCGTTTGCCCTTCCTAAATAACAGGAATCATGGTAGGCCACTTGTTCTAAAGACGAGCCATCAGAGGCTTTCACTTTACCGGAGCTGATTAATTCTGCCAAAAGCTGGCTATGGTGAATCACCTCATAATTTCCACCTAACGTAGGGTATTCGTTCTTTAAGGAATTAAAACAATGCGGACAAGCCGTCACAATTTTCTTCACCGAATAGAGGTTTAACACCTCGATATTTGACATGGCCTGCATTTGGAATAAAAACTCATTCCCTGCGCGACGAGCTGGATCCCCAGTACACGATTCTTCTGTCCCTAAAACGGCGAAACTGATGCCTACCTTTTGCAAAATCTCCGCAAAGGCGCGCGTCACTTTCTTGTGGCGATCATCAAATGATCCCGCACACCCTACCCAAAAAAGAAATTCTGGCTGCTCCCCCGCTGCGGCGAACTCAGCCATCGTTTTAATCGTCTCCATTATTTCTTCTGTTGCTCACGCATTTGCATAACCGTTAATCGACTTCCGTCTTCACTCCAGCCCGGAGGCCCAAAAATATACCCTAAAACACCTTTCATGCTTTTGGCCTTGGCCACATCTTTAATCATCTGTGCCCATTCATAAAAGGCAATTTTAGCGGGATTATAACTCTCAATCTGTTTAGTCAATCCATAAGAAGGCCGCTGATTTTCAGTCACAAAAGACCCAAACATCCGATCCCAAATGATTAATACCCCCGCATAATTCGTATCTAAATAATCCAAATCAGTCCCGTGGTGCACGCGGTGGTGCGACGGCGTATTCAAGATGTATTCAAACCAACGTGGCATCTTGTTGATCAACTCCGTGTGAATCCAGTATTGGTACAACAAACTGGTTTGTTGGAAGAACATTACAATAAATGGATGCACACCTATCAAAGGCAACCAAAGCCAAAAGACAAAACCTCCTGATAAATTTCCCGTCCACGTTTGGCGCAAGGCAGCCGCTAAATTATATTTAGGCGACGAATGATGCACCATATGAGAGGCCCAGTAAAAACGAATCTCATGTGAGATGCGGTGCACCCAATAATAGGTCAAATCCTCCCCAAAAAAAGCGAGCAGCCAGACTGGCCAGGTTTGGCCTAAATCAAACAATTTCCAGTTATTATACACATAAAAAGACGCTCCAAAGGTGATGGCTTTCGTCACAAATCCGATCCCTAAATTACCTAAACCTAATCCAATCGACGTCATCGAATCCTTCGCCTCCACGTAATCACGGTGCGTTTTATATAGGATATATGACTCAAGTAGGACCGTAAAAAGGAAAAATGGAACAGCGTATAATATTAAAGTAGGACCCATCTTAGTTTAGTTTAACCACATCGCGCAAGAAAGCCTCTGACGATGCAATTGGTTTATCTGTTAATTTACCCAGCAGGTTCGACGTGATTACATGATTACCTGAATTAGGAAATGCCTCTGACTTTTTTAAACCCGCTGGCGTGCCTACTTGTTCAAACATCACTTTCATTGCATCCACCGAAACCACGTTGTCTTGGTGCTCCTCGTCTTTGTAATAATAGCCCAAGAATACAGGGATTTTTACCTTTTCAAAGACTTCTTTCGTCATCGCGTGAGTCAATAAGTTTTGCACGGCCACCACACCTTCAAGACGGTAATGCAAGCTCCAATTCTCTGCGTGTCCTGGTGCCATCACTGGAATATCGCGGTAATCGCTTCCCGTAATCAGATGGGCCATTTGTAAGCCCCAGGGATTATCGAGCAAAGTCGCATTGGGATCTTTAATCGCGATGCAAGGACCATAGAGCATCAAGGCCTTTATTTCTGGATGATTAGCCGCTAAAACGAGTGACATCGCGCCCCCAAAAGACGTTCCCAAAACCACCACCTCATCGCCTAATTTCTTGGCAATGGCATAATAATTTTCTACACTTTGGTAATACTCATCTGCCGTCACAGTGGCAAACGTTGAATCAGAATCTGGTACCCCGTGACCCGCCACGCGAGCCAGCAATAAGTTTGCATCAAATTTCTTCGCCACCTCGCGGTGCAATGGATCTCCTTCCATGGGTGATGCTGAAAATCCATGCACATACATAAAGACGATTTTAGTCTTGGTAGGCTGAGTTGAATCCACCCAAATAACGCGCGCCTCATTCCCCGGCTTCAAAATCGTCTTCGATTCTTTGGCAGCGATGTAGGCATCGATTTGACTAACAGAATCCGGAATATCCGTCCAGCTCGCGCTCGGCGTGAGTACCGGCGTCTCTGGTTTAGGACCTACAAAATAGGCGCCTATTAAAATGATTATTATAGCAAGTATTTTCTTCATAGCTTATTCTTTAGCCCAATTCAAACGATCGGCAGGGTTAAATTTCCAAGGACTTTGGTTTGTCTCCACATTTGCAAACATCGCATTCCAAGCACCCGGCGCATCCGAAAGCTCCATAATCTGGTAACGACGCATCTCTAAGATGATACTCAAGGGTGAAAGCTCCATCGGACATGCCTCTACGCAAGCCTGGCAAGACGTGCAAGCACGTAACTCTTCGGCAGAAATTCGGTCAAACAAAGACTTACCATCTTCCACAAAAGTCCCTTTATTTGCTTTCAAAATGCCCCCCACTTCTTCTAAGCGATCGCGGGTATCCATCATAATCTTCCGAGGGGATAGAGCCCGTCCCGTTTGGTTTGCTGGACATTGCTCTGTGCAACGGCCACATTCTGTACACGAGTAGGCATCTAAAGCATTCTTCCAGGTTAAATCCATCACGTCTTTAGCACCAAACTTTGCGTTCGTTATTGGCTGCTCTTCTACTGGTTGACCCAGCATCAATTTGACCTCATGCGTTACCGCAGGCATCGCAGACATCTTCGCCGAGGATTCTAGACTAGAGAAATACGCCGATGGAAAAGCAAAAAAGATGTGCAAATGTTTTGAATAGGTAACATACAAAGCAAAGGACAAAATCCCGATAATGTGAAACCACCAGGCTGCCCGTTCAAGCATGATTAATGCAGATGTAGAAAGCGGTTCGAAAAGGCCCATCAATTGACCCGAGATAAGAAAAGATCCCACCGACTGGTAATGTTCCACACCTCTGGATTGTAAGACCGCATCTGTTCCATTCATCACCCACAAGGCTACCATCAAAACGACCTCAATGAGTAAAATTTGGTAGGCATCCTTTACTGGAAAACCTGTTAATTCCGAGTGATTAGCCGCTTGCAAGCGAGAAGTACGAATAACTCCCCGACGTACAAAAAACACTAAACAAGCCACGAAAACACCCCCAGCTAAAAGCTCAAAAAAGTTCATTAAACTGGTGTAGAAACTCCCTAAGAAAGGAGCAAAAAGTCTGTGCGTTCCTAATATACCATCGAATACAATCTCTAAAACTTCGATATTGATCAAGACAAATCCAATGTAGAGCAGGAAGTGAAAAAAGCCTACAAGGGGCTTAGAAAACATTTTCTTTTGGCCGAAAGCCAAGAGCGCCATTCGCTTAAATCGCTCAGAAGGATGATCGCTTAATTCTACTGGACGAGCTAAACGAATGGTTTGAATAATAAGCGAAAATCGCTGAAAAATCAGGTAAGACATGCCCCCTAAAAGGGCGATAAATAACAATTGAGGCAAATAGTTCATCGTTGATGCAGAATTTACATAAATGTAAAATAAAACTACGATAATTCCTTTTTCAAAAAGCGTCCTGTGTGACTATTTTTCTCTTTAGCGATCTGCTCCGGAGTTCCGCTCGCCAGCAATTGACCGCCAGCATTTCCTCCCTCAGGACCCATATCAATCAGATAATCAGCCACTTTGATCACATCCATATTGTGTTCGATGATTAAAACTGAATTTCCCTTATCGACTAATTTTTGTAACACATCTAATAACAAGCGTACATCTTGAAAGTGCAATCCAGTGGTAGGCTCATCTAAGACGTACAAAGTCTTACCTGTATCTTTCTTTGAAAGCTCTTCAGCTAACTTAACGCGTTGCGCCTCGCCCCCAGAAAGGGTAGTCGCGTGTTGCCCTAGGGTAATATAGCCCAATCCAACTTCTGCTAAGGTCTGCACACGGCGGAAAATACGCGGTTGATTTTCAAAGAATTCCAAGGCCTGCTCCACTGTCATATCCAACACATCCGAAATCGATTTTCCTTTAAATCGAACCTCTAGCGTTTCGCGATTAAAGCGCTTTCCTTTACAGGTCTCGCATTCCACTAACACATCTGGCAAGAACTCCATCTCAATCTTCTTGCGACCTGCTCCCTCACAACCTTCACAACGGCCACCCTTCACATTAAAACTAAATCTTCCTGCCTTGTATCCGCGAATCTTCGATTCTGGCAACTCACAATAGAGCGTACGGATATCGCTGTACATATTCGTATAGGTAGCAGGATTAGATCGAGGCGTACGTCCGATGGGACTTTGGTCTACTTCAATGACTTTATCAATATTTTCTAAACCCGTAATTGCTTTATGTGGCATCGCATCTCGCTTCGTGCGATCGAAATGCTGCTTCAATTTCAATACCAAAGTGTCGTGAATTAAGGTTGATTTACCTGACCCAGAAACCCCTGTCACTACTGTAAAAGTACCCAAGGGTAATTTAACCGATACATTCTTCAAATTATTCCCAGTCGCCCCCTTCAATTCGATGCTCAAACCATTGCCTTTCCTACGAACGGATGGAATAGCAATCTCTAAAGCCCCATTCAAATAGGCCGCAGTAGGCGTCTTCAATTTCAAAAACTCGGCAGGCGTTCCTGAACCCACCACATTTCCACCGTGGCGTCCAGCGCCTGGACCTATGTCTAAAATGTAATCCGACTCCAGCATCATATCCTTGTCGTGTTCCACAACTAAGACCGAATTACCTAAGTCCCTTAAATCTTTTAATGCCTGAATTAATTTCTCGTTATCTCGCTGGTGCAAACCGATGCTTGGTTCGTCCATGATGTACAATACACCCACGAGTTGCGTCCCTATCTGGGTCGCTAATCGAATCCGCTGCGCCTCTCCGCCCGACAGACTTTTCATTGGTCGATCAAGCGTCAAATAAGTCAATCCTATTTGAGTCAAAAAGCCCACCCGTTTTCTAATCTCTTTCAATACTTCCACCCCAATCTGCTGCTGGCGATCGCTCATCCGTGTTTCCACGTCAGCAAACCAGGCCTCCAGTTCGGTGATATCCATTTGGGCTAATTGACCGATGTGTTTATCTGCGATACGGAAGTGCAAGGATTCTTTCTTCAAGCGATAGCCCTCACATTCTGGACATTTTTTGATAATCATGAAATCCTTTAACCAGTCTTGGGTCTTCTCAGAACCTGACTCTTGCTGGCGTTTCAGGAAGTTCACAATACCATCGTATTTCGTATTCCATTCGGTTCCCTCGTATTTTTTCGATGGAACAGCCACAGGCGCATCAGAACCATACAACATCAACTCCACGGCCTCCGCTGGAAACTTTGCTATAGGCGTAGAAAGACCCACTTTAAAGGGCTTTAAAAGCACTTCTAGTTGTTTGAATATCCAAAGCTCCCGGTATTCCCCGATGGGCGCAATCGCCCCGCGAATAATACTTAAAGAACGATCTGGAATGACCGAATCTTCGGTAATTTCTTCTACAACGCCTAATCCATTGCAACAAGGGCATGCGCCATAAGGGCTATTAAACGAAAAGGTATTCGGTGCAGGTTCGTCATACGACAAACCGGTCGCCGGATCCATTAAGGTCTGGGAGAAGTAATGTAATTTATTCTTAGCATCTAGAACATAGACCTGTCCTTTGCCTTGGTTCATCGCGGTTTGTAGGCTTTGGGATAAACGCAAGCGTTCATCCTCTGCCACCACTAAACGATCCACCACTATTTCGATATCGTGTACTTTAAATCGATCGACCTGCATCTTCGGTTCGATGTCTAAAATCTCCCCATCAATCCGAACCTTCGTATAGCCCCACTTTGCGATCTGCACAAATAACTCTCGGTAATGTCCTTTGCGGCCTTTGACTACGGGCGCGAGTAAAACGACTTTACCTTTGTTGAATTGGGTTAATAAGGTCTCGATGATTTGGTCGACGGATTGCTTGACCATTTTCTCGCCTGAAAGGTAAGAGAAAGCCTCTCCGGCACGGGCATAGAGTAGACGCAGAAAATCGTAGATTTCGGTGGTCGTTCCTACCGTGGAGCGCGGGTTTTTAGAGGTCGTCTTTTGTTCGATGGAGATCACCGGCGAAAGGCCTTCAATCTTGTCTACGTCCGGACGTTCCATGTTTCCGAGGAAAGAACGAGCATAGGCGGAGAAGGATTCCATGTAGCGTCTTTGGCCCTCTGCATAAATGGTATCAAAGGCTAAAGACGATTTTCCCGACCCCGAGATGCCCGTCACCACTACAAGTTGATTGCGCGGAATGGATACATCAATATTCTTTAAATTATGCTCACGTGCACCCAGCACTTGAATGTGGGAAAATCCGGTAGAATCTGACGCTTTTGAAGCCATAGGTTGGGAATCGATCGATCCACAAAGGTACAAAAAAAGAGGCTCCCCTTGAAGGGGCAGACTCAAACTAATTTTAATTGCGATAAATGCTCTTGTACAGTTGAAGTAAAAATAGCTAGGTCCTGTAATGTAATTTGAAAATCTGGTGTCTATTTTTCCAAACTGGGTACTCGAAGTAAAACAATAAATTGATGATTTCGTTATAGAAAAAATTTACTCCTTTTTAAAAAATAATTTAATTGCAATGGACCGTTCCATTATTTTATTTTAAAAAGGAGGATTAAACTAGTAGCTTTGTCTATAAATTTAACCAATGAGAGCACTCTTCATTTTTTCTCTATTCCTGTTAAGTGCATGCGCGAGCAATCAGACACCTTATGTGTTGTCTACTCGTTGGAAGGATGCCCCTCAACCTGCTCCAGCTGATTATGCAGATCCTGCTGCTTGGTCAGCCTTGCCTTCTCGCTTTGACGCGGCAGATTTAGTCCCGCGCAAGTCCTTTTTGAAAAATAATCAGGCTGAATCTAAAGCCGATGTATTCTTTATTCACCCCACCATATTTACGTATAAACCAGAAAACGAATACGTTTGGAATGCTTCTGTGACCGATGCAGCGTTAAATATGCGCACAGATAGTTCAACTATCTTAAATCAGGCCACTGCGTTTAATGCAGCAGGACGTGTTTTTGCACCACGCTATCGTCAGGCACATTACCAAGCTTTTGTTACTGAATACAAAGAGGACAAAGCAGCTGCGTTAGATGTTGCATATTCAGATGTGAAAAGAGCTTTTGAGTATTATTTAGCCAAAGAAAACAAGGGTCGCCCGATCATCATTGCAGGTCACAGCCAAGGTACGGTTCACGCGACTAGATTATTAAAGGAATACTTTGATGGAAAAGAATTAGGCAAGCAACTCGTAGCTGCTTACATCATTGGAATTGCGACTCCTAAAAATACATTTAACCAAATACCGGTTTGCACAAGCCCGAGTCAAACAGGTTGCTTTATTGCTTATACCACTTTTTTACAAGGTTATTTACCGCCTTGGCATCCTGGCACGGTGACGGAATTGGCTTCGGTGAATCCATTAACCTGGTCCACAGATGAGGGTTTTGCCTCCAAAGAGAAGAACATAGGAGGGGTGTCCTATGGATTTAAATACGTAAAAGAATTTGCGGATGCGCAAAACCATTTAGGTGTCTTGTGGACAAACACACCCTATGTCCCAGGTCGTTCTTTTGTCAAATTGAAAAACTGGCACAAGGCGGACATCAATTTATACTACCAAAATATTAGAGAAAACGCTGTATTGCGTGTTAACACGTTCCTCAGCCAAAAATAAGCTTATGCCTAACTGCCTTGTAATCATGGCGGGCGGAATCGGAACCCGATTTTGGCCCATCTCCAGAAGTAATTATCCGAAACAATTCCACGACGTTTTAGGCGTGGGAAAAACCATGCTACAACAAACGGCAGAACGTTTTGATGGAATTGTAGCGAAAGAAAATATCTATGTCGTTACCAGTGAAGAATTCGCAGGCATCGTTCAAGAACAACTCCCTTTTCTTAGCCCAGATCAAATTTTAAAAGAACCCCAGCGTAAAAATACGGCTCCTTGTATCGCCTATGCGGCCTATAAGATTAGCAAAAAGCACCTAAAAGCAAAGCTAATTGTTGCTCCAGCCGATCATGTGATCTTAAAAGAGGAGGCATTTAAAGCCCGGATTAACGAAGCCATTGAAGTGGCTAAAAATGAACCGGTGCTAGTGACCTTAGGAATCGTTCCTACTCGCCCTGATACAGGTTATGGCTATATTCAATACCATGACTCAGAAGAAGCGGCAAAAACGGTAAAAACATTTACAGAGAAACCTAACTTAGAATTAGCCGAGGCTTTTTTAGAAAGTGGCGACTATGTATGGAATGCAGGAATTTTCGTTTTCTCCATTCCCACCTTCAAACATGAACTAACCAAACATCTTTCTCGACTTGCTGAGCAATTCGAAGAAGGTAGAGCCTTCTATTATACCGAAGAAGAGCCTGGTTTTATTAAAAAGGTCTATGCCGTTTGTAAGAGCATTTCAATGGACAATGGGGTGATGGAAAAGGCACGCGATGTAAAAGTGATCTTGGCGGATATTGGCTGGTCGGATTTAGGCACGTGGAAATCTTTGCATGAGATCAATGAAAAAGATGATCAATTAAATGCAGTTGATGCGAACGCCATGTTATATGAAACAAAGGATTGCATCATTAAAGCTCCTAAAGATAAATTAGTAGTGATTCACGGCTTATCGAATTACATCGTAGCTGAACACGGAAATGTATTAATGATTTGCCCTAAAGACCAGGAGCAACAAGTAAAACAATTCGTAGAAGATGCGACAAAGCTAGACACTAGCTTTAGCTAAGATTCAATCATTTCAATTAAGGTATTGAAATCTCCAATCAATTGAATTCTAGACGGAATAGGTTCAGCTGTGTGCAAGACATTGTATCCTGTCAATAATATTTGGGCATCTGGAAGATGCTTGTCTAATTCTGCCACATAAGCTGGTAGTACATCCTGTGATGGTTCGGTTGTAAATACACTGAAGACATAATCGGGTTGATGTATTTCGTAGGCCAAACACAATTCATCAAAAGGTAAAGATTGGCCTAAGTATACCGCTGAATGCTGGCGAGCGCGGATTAAGTAACTCGCAAATAATAATCCAATTTCGTGCATCTCCCCTTCTGGCAGATACAATAAAAATTTCTTTGCATTCGCTTTCGGTTTTGCCATTTGAGAATCAATCGCTGCAATGATTTTTTGACGAATCAAGTGCGTGATAAAATGCTCCTGAGCTGGTCCTACCGACCCAGAAAGCCATAAGGTACCTAAACGCGTCAAAAATGGGTAAATCACTTTAAGCATAAAGTTTTCAAAACCATACGCATCGGTAATTGACTTAGCTAACTCTTGGAAACGGTATTCATCCAAGTCCATCATCGCCACGGTAATGGCTTGAATGTGTTCTGGATAATCTAAATCTCCACCAGAAAGCTGAAGAATTTTCTCTGAAATTTCGGCTTCGGATAATTCGGCAATCTTAGATATCTTGATTCCTCCTTTATTTTGAAGAGTCGCAATATTCAAAATTCGCTTTAACTCAACATCAGAATACGTACGAATCCCCGTCTCTGTTCGCACAGGGTTAAGTAAATGATAGCGTTGCTCCCAAATACGAATCGTATGAGCTTTTATGCCACTGAAATTCTCTAAATCTTTAATCGAGTAAACGTTCATCCACATGGTAACATCCTAACAAAGAAAATGTTTACGAATTCCATTGAAGAATTAACCAATGCCCTAAAAAGAATAAAAATTGCAAGGCAGCAATAAGTCTAAAAAGGCTTGATTTGGAAGGGAAAGGCGTATTTTGATAGGCCAAATGAAAAAAGAAAGAGGCCATCCACCAGGCTAAAAAGTTTTGCGTAGGTACTTGAATTCCGGCCCAAGTCCAAAAATCAAAATGTACGGCCACCGGCTCAATTAAAAAATCTAAGGCGGTCATCAGACCAGCGCCTATCGCCGCTTTACTTATTTTACCTGCAATATTCCATTCTTCCACCAGGGCACTAGTCGCTAAGACTAGCACCAGCCAATTCAATCCAATAGTGATGGGCACGTTAATCAACTTAAATCCCAAGGTCTTCCCATAACTATAAACACCAAAAATTTGACCCGTCCTAACTCCCTGCACTTCTAAAAACCAGCCCGCTATGGCCAGAGATACTAAAAAAAGATACGCTTGAAAAGAGGGCTTGGGAAAATAAACCACACAAATGAAGGCCGTAAACCATAGAGTCAATGGCACTAAAGAGGTAAATAAGGTAGCAGTCGCAGGCAAATGCATCCCGATGAGACCGGAAGCATACAAGATTATCAAAAAACGTTTTAGAAATACAGGATTCATATACTAGTTTTCGCTACAAATGTAGAAAAATTAACACAAAAAAAGCCCCAGCATTTCTACTGAGGCTTTTTGGGCGGATGATGGGATTCGAACCCACTACCCCTGGTACCACAAACCAGTGCTCTAACCGAGTGAGCTACAACCGCCATTTGGGACTGCAAAAATACGCAAAGCTTCCAATATTGCAAAAGAAAGCAGAAAAAAACGGGAGAATTTTCACCCTCCCGTTCTCTTTGATTTATTTCTGAGCGGCTTGGTAACGTGCCTCCGCTTTGTTCCAATCCACTACGCTCCAGAATGCATCAATGTAATCTGGTCGCTTATTTTGGAATTTCAAGTAATAAGCGTGCTCCCAAACATCTAATCCGATCACTGGGAAGCCTTTTACATCAGCCACATCCATCAATGGATTATCTTGGTTAGGTGTGCTAGAAACTGCTACTGAACCATCTTTCTGGGCTACTAACCACGCCCATCCTGAACCGAAACGTGTTAAACCTGCTTTCTTAAACTCTTCTTTGAAGGCATCAAAAGAACCGAATTTTGCATCGATCGCTTTCGCTAAAGTGCCCACTGGAGCACCCCCGCCGTTTGGCGATAAGATATTCCAGAATAAATCGTGGTTAAAGTGACCACCGCCGTTATTACGAACTGCTGGAGATAATTTAGAGATAGAAGTAAATAATTCTTCTAAAGATTTTCCTTCTAACTCCGTTCCAGCTACAGCTGCGTTCAAATTTGTCACATACGCATTGTGGTGACGATCGTGGTGAATTTCCATCGTTAATGCATCGAAATGCGGCTCTAACGCATTATTTGCATACGGTAATGGGGCTAATGTAAATGACATAATAGTATAATTTAAATGGTGAATGGTAAGTGGTAAATGGTGAATGTTTAGCTTTTGTTTATCATTCACCACTTACCATTTTATTATCGTCGCATCGAAAAGAACTCCTTTAACAGTTGTTCTGATTCGTTTGCTAAAACCCCGCCTACAATCTCTGTCTTCGGGTGTAAAATGCCTGTTCCTAGTTTTTCAAAACCGCGCTTCTCTTCTGAAGCACCGTACACTAATCGCCCTAATTGTGACCAATAAATGGCTCCTGCACACATTAAGCAGGGCTCTAATGTCACGTATAAGGTGCAATCTTTTAAATATTTTGCGCCGATGGTTTGGGCGGCGGAGGTAATCGCAATCATCTCTGCGTGAGCCGTTACATCAGTCAAAATTTCCGTTTGGTTGTAGGCCTTTGCCACAATTTTACCTTGGCAAACCACGACTGCACCTACCGGAATTTCCTCGTCTTCTAAAGCCCGCTCCGCTTGTTTCAGCGCAAGGCTCATATAATATTCATCCTCGTTTGGAATCATAAAACGTCAGCTAATTTTGTCAAACGATGGCGCAAGTAGAAATCCAATAAAACAATCGCTGACATCGCTTCCACGATAGGCACCGCGCGCGGCACTACGCAAGGATCGTGACGACCTTTGCCTGATACAACAATTTTTTCTCCAGAATTGTTCAAACTATCCTGATCCTGCATAATGGTAGCTACTGGCTTGAATCCTACACGGAAATAGATAGGCTCTCCATTCGAAATCCCTCCTTGAATACCACCTGAATGGTTTGTAACCGTGCTTACTTTGCCTGCTTCGTCTTTTATAATAATATCGTTGTGCTGAGATCCACGGAGTTCAACTCCTTCAAATCCAGACCCGTATTCGAAGCCTTTCACTGCATTGATACTTAACATTGCTTTGCCTAATTCCGCGTGCAATTTATCGAAAACTGGTTCACCTAAGCCCACCGGGCACCCCGTGATGTAAGCAGAGATGACACCTCCAACGGAATCCCCTTGTTTGCGGATTTCATCGATGTAAGTGAACATTTCTTCGGCTAATTTGGTGTCAGGGCAACGCACTGCGTTTGTTTCTGCAAGAGCTAAATCCAATTGCTCCACAGACGTGGTTAATTTTAAATTTCCTACTTGTGACACATAGGCGGTGATTTTTACGCCTAATTGTTGTAAAACTAATTTCGCCAAAGCCCCAGCAGCCACTCGCGCCACCGTTTCTCTCGCCGAGCTACGGCCACCTCCGCGGTAATCGCGAATGCCGTACTTCTCCTGGTAGGTAAAATCGGCATGCGAGGGACGGAATTGATCTGCAATGTGTGAATAATCTTTCGAACGCTGGTCTCCATTCCAAACTAACATCGCAATGGGCGTGCCTGTTGTTTTTCCTTCAAAAACACCGGAAACTACTTCCACCGAATCCGCTTCTTTACGTTGTGTTGTGATGCGCGATTGGCCCGGTTTACGGCGATCTAGTTCCGATTGAATGAAATCCATATCGAAATCGACTCCCGCTGGACAACCTGTCACCACAACGCCTACCGCAGCGCCATGCGATTCGCCGAAAGTGCTAATTTGAAATATTTTGCCGTATATACTGCCCATACTATTTATTTTTGGCCTTAATAATCAAAATGAAAAGCCAGAGTAAAACTAGCCCTACTAAAGCATTAAAAATCTGTTTCCAATCCATCCAGCGATAACCTATCACCTTATCCGCTGCTAACTTTTCGAGTCCCCGATAAAGCAACATCGTTTCCGTTTGCGTATTCAAAAGGCGATCTGAAGGCTGACCACTTACCGCCAAAATTGCCTCAGAACGCAAAGTGTCGTAAGTCGCTGTCCGCGTATTAAAGAAGATCCAGTTAAAATAGGATTTCAGTGCAAATTTACCCGGTTGCGACGGAATAATCAGTATTTTCTCTGTTTTATTGCCGAACATTTTGTCGCCATAGGGATAAACGGAACTTTGAGTGCCTACAGGGAAGAAATTCAGAAAGTAATCTGACTCAATTAATTTAGAATCCCAAAGGATGCTATTCCCGTCGCCCACCACACTCGAAACATAAACTACCGTATCTCCTGTCTGAACTTGAGCCTGTGACAGCGTTTCTTCGAGGTGAAAATCTCCCACAGGAATCTTCCCTTTTAAAGGATGATTAGGCAATTCTTTCGGACTTATCACGACAGGTTTTGAACTAAATACTACCTTCTCGTTATTTTTTAATAAGTGTAAACTAAGGGAAGGTATCACTATTTTCTTCGCATCTAATGCGAAAAAAGTGGACTGAAAGAAGCGATACTCGGTGTATTTTTTATTCTTGTAGACTACCTTGGAAACTTTCACTTCCTGCAAGCCAAAACTCTCTTCCCAACAGTTTTTAGGCCTTATTTTCTGAATCAGTGATGGGATCTGAACATCGTTTCGATCAAAACTATAGCGCGTCGAATTGTCATCTGGAATAAATAAAGAGAACTTCAACGTGAATCCTTGGCCCACAAATGGCTGAAATTGAGTGGAGGTAAGAGCAAGAAAAAGGGAACTTTGGCCCTTAAATAAATCCTCTATTTGCGCCTTGGTCTCTTCCACCACCTCTTCTTTTTGCACTGACTCACTAATCTGTAGAGCAAAGGCTTCTGTTTTTAAGGATTGCTGATTAACGATAACCTCCGCAGGTGGTATGAGTAGTGAGCCGGTGGCCGATGCCTGATAATATTGGGAGAAAGTATAGGAATAAACGGACTCTCCATTTTGAATATCGGTCGCTTTCGACCTGGAAACTCCTAATTTTCGCAATCCAGGCAATTCTGGAAATTTAAAAATAGGCGTCTCAATACTCGCATTGGCTGATTTAATGATGAAAGACAAAGAAAAATTCTCCTCTAACGTGATTGATTTCTCCCCCACTAGTAATGTGGCTTGTGCATTCAACTCGGTGATAGCGAGCAAAAAGACCCAGAAGAAATAGAAAAAACGCCTCATTTCTGCAATTTAAGAAATCCTGGTTCAATGTCCGCATTATCGTATGATTCGAAAGCGAAAAGATAGACCGACCGCAAAATAATAATCCTCAGGGTGGAGGAAACTTTGGCCTGCTGATATATCTAATTTTAAGTCATCATTCACATAATAAGCAAATCCTGCATCATAGGAATGATCCGAGAATTCAGAAGCTGGAAACCGACCAAAAACCTCCACATAGGCATAGCCCTTCTTACCAATCAAGACATTAGGTGCTACGCGATAAATCCCTTCAAAAGAACCGTTCGAATGAAGTTCGGTTCCCAGATTGTACCCAATTCCAGAGCGCTCATTAAAATCATTTTGCATGGTAAACACTACATCTCCAATCGAGTGACCTCGCAAGTTTTTCTCTGAAAAATCACGGTTTTGGTGATCCCAATTATAGTGAACGATCACAGAGGTGCGGGGTTTCCAACTGGTGGGCTGAAATATGGCCCATTTAAATCCGAGGGCCTCCGTTTGAAAACGAGTTCCCATACCAGGTTCTTGAGCCAAAACAGAGACATAGCGTAATTCGAATCGATTACTCAATCCGTATTTCAATAAAGACGTAGGGAAAAGATACTCTCTATTAGAACGATTAAAGCCTATTTCTGCTTGCAGATACCCTTTTTTAACAATAAAAGGACATTCTGTCTGATCCGGACGATCTGTTTCAATACGCCCCTCACTTTGTGCAAGAGCAGAAAAAGACCACAATAAAAAGAATACAATCCGAGTAAACACACCTCGAAGATAGCATTTTTTAGCCTAGCCTAAAAATTTATTTAGAAGAACCTTTTATTGTAAATCCTAACGCACCGTAAAATTCAACAAAATAAATAGCCTGCTTTGCATGATCAACTGAACGACCCGTCGTGCGAATATCCCATAATTTAGTCGCCCCCGTCTTAATTGTCGTTTCAAAGAATAAAAGTTTAGAGAAATTAAACTTTAAACCTGTCTTCAAGGAAGCTCCACCACCTGCTAGATTCCAATAGTTATTTTTACCTACGCCAAAAACATGAACATCCGAACGAGGAACTAAAGCTCCTATTCCAACTCCTTGCATCCAATCGATCGCAAAACGACTTTTCTTACTCTGGAAAAGAGATTTATACTGTTCAATTTCAATCGAAGCATAGTTGTAGCCGTCCGTATGTTCTAAATGGACAAATTCATCAGGATCTAACTCTAAGGGTGTTTGATTAAACGTTCCCACATAAGCTGGGTTTACTGTAATGGCAGGGGTTGAAGTCTGCGGATTAACAAATCCGGTCACACTAACTGTTTGACCATCTGTCACCACGTATTTCATGTGATCCCAACCGATGCTAATGGATAAATTATCTTTAATGAAATACCCTGCATGAAAATTAAACTGAGGTATAGACAATAAACCGGGATCAACATAGGTTTTAAATTTACTCAAGGGTGTAGGTGCATCCAACGCTTTTGCGTTAAGTAAAGTAAAATCATAACCTGGACCCACAAAACGGATATCCGAGTTTGCATAAGCAGATCGATTATACCCCCAAGTGATATAATAAGAGCCTTTTTTGTTCGTTTGTTGAGAAAAAGAAGTAAGACTAAACAAACTTAGTAATGCAATAAACAGAAATTTTTTCATGGGGGTGATCCTAAATTCAGTCCGCTAAGGTCGACATATTTTACCTCTTTTTTATGCCAAAAACTTGATTTTGATCAGAAAATCGAACGACGATAACTATAATTCGTACAGATTGCCGTAAATTGCAACCCGAATTCATTACCATTATCTTATGAGAAAACCATCTGCGAAATTTGAAAACAAAACCTTTACGTTAGGCGAAAAGCTGACTGAAGAGCAGAAAGAATACTTCAAGAAGTATGGAGTAATTCAATTTAAGAAGTTTATTGAGCCTGAAACGGCCGAACTTTTCATTTCGGAATTAGCGAAAATTGAGAAGCAATGGCTAGAAGAAGGCATTGAGAAAGTAAAGGGTATTCCTTTAAAATTTGGTAAAGACCACGAAGGAAATCCAATGATTCAGCGTATGTGCTTTACAAATCAGTTTAGCCCCGTTTTAGCGGAATTAATTAGAGATCCACGCTTGCAACTATTAATTGAATTGCTAGCTCCCTACGAAGGAAGAATTAGTGAGGACGAAAAAGATGGCTTGGTTTTCAATCACTACATCAATGAACCTAATTCGAAGTTCAGCCAAATGGGCTGGCACACCGATAGCCCGCGTGATTTATTCTTAGGACAAAAAATCCTTCCCATGTTAAACGTGGGAATTCATTTAGATAATTGCCCTTCGTCGAATGGCGGCTTGCGTGTGCTTCCAGGCACACATACGCAAGGGGTATTGAAGTTGCTATTTGGTAAGAAACAATTCATCGACCACAAACCAGATCCAAGGGAAGCGGCGTTCGAAATCGAACGTGGCGATTTAACGATACACGATGGCCGTTTATGGCATCGCGTGGAGGTTTCTCCTAACGTGGGTGAAAAATCCCGTCGCCGCGTGATGTATGTCCCGATTATCACGGGTAAATACAAACCGAAAACGGATCAAAGTAAGACTCCATTCTACCACCGCTTCGCGAAAGTGGTAACGAAATAAAAAAGCGGCTCTAATTATAGAGCCGCTTTTTTTATGATTTAGATTCTAAATAAGATTGTAAAATGATCGTGGCGGATACCCGATCGACGGTTCCTTTTTCTCTTCGATCTTTCTTCGACATCCCTCCCGCTATCATAGCCTGCATCGCAAGCTTAGATGTAAAACGTTCATCGTGTTCTTCTAAAGGGATTAAAGGAAACTTCTTGCGGAAGCTTTTGATAAAAATACGAACTCCGGCAGTTGAATCCGTATCTGTATTATCCAAGTTTTTGGGCATTCCGATCACCACTTGGTCCACTGTTTCCTTTGCAAAATAGGTTTGAAGGAATGACAATAAAGTATGCGTAGGAACTGTGTCTAACCCGTTTGCAATAATCTGCAAGGGATCTGTGACAGCAATTCCTGTCCTTTTTAACCCGAAATCAATGGCTAGAATGCGCCCCATTTTAGGAATTTAAAAACCCCTTGTCGCGCAAGATTTTATCTAATAACTTTTTATCATTATCGTTATTGAACACGCTAAATGGCAAGTGCAAGAATTGGTATTTACCCATCTCCAAAATATAAGAATCCTTGTCCTTATAAGCTCCTACAATCATGTCCCATTTGATCATCCCACCCTCTTTGTCAGAAAGTTTCATGAAGATTTGACGGCTGTCGATTTCGTAGCGGTATTTATCAAATAATTGCTTGTATTGTGCTAATTGCGTGATTCCGGTAAATTGAATCAACCAGAAAAGAATATATCCGACGACACCGACCGCAATGAAAATATAGATCCAATAGTTTTTATAGGTTCCTGTTAAATTCAAAGCCACGTTACCTAAAACAAGTACTAAGGGAATAAACGCAAACTTCCATTGGTTAGAGAAAAGCTGACGCATACACAAGCCTACAAACTTGTTTTTTTCTAATGCGAATTTCTTCGTTTTAATTGCTAATGGATTCGAAGGTGCTTGCATTTGGCGCTGTTGAGCACCGTACATTTTAGACATATGAAATGATTTTTAAACGCTAATTAAGGCGTAAAGGTACGAAAATTGGATAATTTTGGTAATTTTAAAGCGCACAATTTGAATTAAAGCAATCTTTATGTCTGCCAAACAAGTACTTGATGGCCCTGCCCTCCTCCAAAAAATTCGACGAATTGCCTTTCAAATCTATGAGAATAACTTCGAAGAGTCCGAAATTGTTATTGCAGGTATTGTAGGTGAAGGTTTTGCCTTTGCCGAAATGTTGTGTGAAGAGATCAAAAGCATTTCGAAAATCAATGCTATTCCAGTTAAAATTGATTTAAACAAAGAACATCCGTACGAGCGCCCGGTGAAATTCGAAGGAGGAACAGATGCCCTAGAAAATAAGGTGATCATTGTGGTAGATGACGTTTTGAATACGGGCCGCACTTTTTCCTACAGTTTGGCTCCATTCCTGAGCATGCACGTAAAACGCATACAAGTGGCCGTCATCGTTGATCGAAACTACAAGCGCTTCCCTATTTCAGCAGATTACAAAGGATACGAACTTTCAACGACGCTTTCTGAACACGTTCAAGTGATCTTATCAGATCAAGCAAAAAGAGGTGTGTATTTAGCTTAGTTTTTTTGCCAAATTTCCCAAGCCTTATCGGCTTGGCCTTGCAACATCTCCAATCCGGCATAGATGCCACCCACCTTTTGTTCAAGCCCTGCTTTCAAGAAAGCAGTTTCCAATGGGTTATAAACGATGTCATATAGATAGTGTTGCTTGTTTAGCAATTCATAAGGGATAGGCGGCTTGTCATCCACCTTCGGGAACATTCCGAGTGGTGTTGTATTCACAATCAAACCTATTTCCTCTATCAACTCAGGCATTTGTTCATAGGTTACCGTTTCATCTGATGCCTGACGAGAAACCTTGATGACCTCAAAACCCATATCCTCTAAAGCCACAATGATCGCTTTCGCTGCGCCACCTTGACCTAAAACACAAGCCTTTAAAGATCCGAAGTTTTTAAATTTGTCCCAAAACTCCACTGTCGTACGAAAACCCCAATAATCGGTATTGTATCCACGGGTGTACCCGTCAGGTGCAATTTTGATCGTATTTACAGCGCCTATTTGCGCAGCAGCTAAATCGATCTCATCCAGCAAAGGCATCACCAATTGCTTGTAGGGGATGGTCACATTTAGTCCTTTCAAATTCGGGTTAGCCGCTAGAATTGCTTTAAATTCATCGATGCTGGGAATCGGGAATTGTTCGTAGGCGTGAGTTTCTGAAAGACCTAGCTTTTCGAATTTTTCAGTAAAATAGGCTTTGGAAAAAGAATGCCCTAAAGGATAACCAATCAGACCATATAAATTCGAAACAGCCATCTTATTTGCGTTTTGAAATCAATCCCCAAATGATAGGGAGAACCGATACTCCTACGATTCCTAAAACGACTTTCTCGAAATTTGCTTTCACAAATTCATTATCTCCCAAGAAATACCCAGCCGTAGAAATACTACTGACCCACAAGGTTGCCCCTAAAAAGCCATACAATAAATAAACCGAATAAGACATGCGACCCGCACCCGCCACAAAAGGGGCCACGGTACGAACGATCGGAATGAAACGAGCTAGAATAACAGTTTTGGGGCCATATTTGGCATAAAATGCTTCCGTCTCTTCTACGTGCTTACGTTTTAAGAACAAGACCTGCTCGCGCTCTCGAATAATAGAACTAAAGTATTTACCAATAAAGTAATTGACTTGATCACCTAAAAGTGCAGCGCCTATTAACAAGGGAATTACAGTCCCTAAAGACAATTCGCCACTCGCCGCTGCTAATAAACCCACCGAAAACAAGAGAGAATCGCCTGGTAAAAAAGGCATCACCACAAGTCCGGTTTCCACAAATACAATCAGAAACAAGAGTCCGTAAGTTAATGCACCATGTGCGGCAATAAATTCCGATAAAAATGTTAATGGATCTTTTAATAGATCTAATAATAGCTGCAGCATCTAAACTATTTCGTTAAGAAGTGGTCAAACGTATCGCCACGTAATCCTAAACGAATCGTTTCTAATGAAATAACCTCTTGAGGAGCAATATTTCCTACGTTTACGTTCGCTCCTACTAGCTTCACGAACCAAACTTGTTGCGACTTCTGCGGTGCCTCCCAGATGATTCTCTCCTCGGGAATTTCCGTTAAAATTTCTTCCACTAATCCTTGGCGAACCTCTCCAGATGCACGGAATAACCCTACATTACCTCCTTCTCTCGCCTCTCCGATAACTTTCCAAGCGCCGGCCTCTAATTCCATGCGCATCAATTTGATCCACTTGTAAGGAGGGATGATTTTTGCTTCATCTTTAGAACCTACTTCAGAAAGTACAGTAACTTGAGTAGCTAATGTGCGGATTAATTCACACTTGATATCGGACTCCATTTCGATCGAACCGTCCGAAACTTCGGCATATTCCATACCGAATTCATCTAAAATACGGCGGTAATCATCAAATTGACCACGAATATAGAAGGCTTCAAAAAGCGTGCCTCCAAAATAGACCGGAATACCAGCTGATTTATATAGTGCTAATTTCTCTTTTAAATTAGGTGTGACATAAGATGTTGCCCAGCCTAATTTTACGATATCGGTATAATCAGCGCCAGTCTCTAAAAAATCTTCTACTTGACGAAGACTTAGTCCTTTATCCATCACCATCGTTAAACCTTTTTGACGCGGTTTAGTTGTACGTTCAGGAATTTGATTTAAATGATAATTCATATAGTTTATTAATGGATTGGTACGGTTTTGTGCCAAATATCTACAAAAATAAGCATTCCATTTGATTGCCACAAACCTGATAAACTAGATTCGTTTGTATATTTGTTTCACTAAAACATCAACAAGATGAAAAAAACTATTTTTTCCTTTTTCACAATCGTTTTAATTTCCCTTTCAAGCTTTGCAAATTCAAATGCTGACGCAATTGTGGGAGAATGGCTTTCACAAGAAAAAGACGGGAAAATTTTGATTTTCAAGCAAGGAGACCACTATTTTGGTAAAATTTCCTGGGGTAAAGCAAACGGCAAAAAAGACGTTAAAAATCCAGACGAAAAATTAAGAAGCCGCGACTTATTAGGTGCGGTCATCTTAAAAAACTTCAAATTCACCGGATCTGCCTGGGAAAACGGAACTATTTACGATCCGAATACAGGTAAAACCTACGATTGTATTTTAAAAATTAAAGACGGGAACAAAACACTAGACCTTCGTGGTTTTGTGGGCGTATCTATGTTTGGAAGAACATCTACCTGGACTCGATCATAAATAAAACTGCCTAAGTACATAAAATGGAACCTAACGAACAAGTATTAGCTTATCTCAATCAAAATTTAAACAAGAAAATCGCTGATGGAAATCCAGCACCCATTGGAAAATGGTTAGACGGAACCTTGGTGAAAGCTGAAGCAGGTAAGTTAACCGCTGAATTTGTTGTGCGCCCTGACTTCCTAAACCATGCAGGTGTCATTCACGGAGGTGTTATTTCAGCGATGTTAGACGAGATGATGGGGATGACCTTGATTACCGCAAAGATTGATCACTTGTATGTGACGATTAATTTATACATCGATTTTTTATACGGCGCCAAGGCAAACGAGAAAATTACCGTTACTACGGAAATTCACCGCGTAGGTAAAAAGGTGGCAAACATCGAGGCTAAATTACACAATGCCGAAGGCAAATTGCTAGCTAAAGGAGTGAGTAACCTAGCGGCAACTTCGATTCCCTTTTCTTTCTAAGATAATAGTTGGTACACGGCAAAGGCTGATAAATAGGCCAAAGCCGTCATGTAGCTAAACTGGATCAAAGGATACTTCCACGACTTCGTTTCGCGGTAAGTCGTAGCTAGCGTGCTCATACATTGCATGGCAAAAGCATAGAATATCAATAAGGAGAATCCTAAAGCAGCATCATACATCGGCTTTCCAGTCGCTGGATTAATCTCTGCACGCATCCGATTTTTGATGGTCGCATTTTCATTGTCCACTTCGCCTCCCATGCTGTAGATGGTGGACATCGTCCCCACAAATACTTCGCGGGCTGCAAAGGAAGTGATTAAGGCAATTCCGATTTTCCAATCATAACCGAGTGGTCGAATCGCTGGCTCGATAAACTTCCCAAAATGCCCAGCATACGAGTTTTCTAACTTCTCGGCTGAAATTTTATTCTCCAATCCTATCCCTGTCAAGGTTGGATTTTCTAGGCGAATTCTGGCTTCTGCTTTGGAAATTTCCTCCCCGGGTCCATAACTCGCTAAGACCCATAAAACAATAGAAATAGCCACAATAATTTTACCCGCCTCAAACACAAACGCATTCACCGAATTCCATATAGTCAAGGCCACGTGTTTAAATCGAGGCCCCTTGTAGGTAGGTAATTCCATGATGAAATAGCTCTTTTCTTTAGCCTGCAAAATCACTTTCATCACCCAGGCAGAAACCAGCGCCATGAAAAAGCCTAGCAAATACAACCCGAACAAGGCAACACCTTGCAGGTTAAATAAGCCAAAAAACGTATTTTTCTCCGGCACCACCAGGGCAATTAGGACCGTATAAATAGGTAAACGAGCCGAGCATGACATCAAGGGTGTCACCAAAATCGTAATCAAGCGATCCTTCCAGGAACCAATCGAACGCGTACTCATAATCGCCGGCACCGCGCAAGCAACTCCAGAAATCAAGGGTACCACCGACTTTCCATTCAAGCCAAATCGACGCATTAATTTGTCCATAATGAACATCACGCGCGACATGTAACCTGTTTCCTCTAATAAGGAGATAAACAAAAACAAGAAGGCGATCTGCGGAATAAAGATCAACACACCCCCTATACCGGCAATCAAACCATCTGTCAGTAATCCCGTTAAGGCTGAGTCAGGCAAGATCCCTTTCAGCCAATCATTTAATGAAGCAACAGCGCCATCAATCGCATCCATTGGATAAGTTGCCCAGGTAAATACCGCCTGGAACATCACAAAAAGAATAGCTAAAAAGAATACGTAGCCTCCTACCGGATGTAAAAAGAATTTATCTAAACGATCCGTCCAGGTTTTAACAGGTACCGCGTCCCACTGGCGATTTAAATTAATCACACAGCGATCCACAACTTCAGTTATTTGCTCGTACCGTTTTACGGTTTCTTCCGACTGGTATTTTTTCCCCGAAAACTGGTGTTTAGCTTGAATAGCATCTAATAGTTCCCTTTGCTGTTTCGAGAACATCTTCATTCGATCATGTTCCATTAACCACAATAGTGAACGGTAGGGTTCGGCCTCCCCGAATTCTGCTTGAACGTCCTGAATAAGTTCCTCTAAAATAGGTAATGGCAACGCATCGTTAGAGGCGTAGCGATTCGTTAATGTCTTAATAACAGCCAGCTTTAATCCATTTAGGCCTATCCCCTTTTTAGCATTTACCTCGGCTACTTCCACATTCAACTCGCGCGCTAATTTGATGGAGTTAATCACATAGCCCTCATTTTCCGCCACATCAATCATGTTCAATGCTAAGACTGTCGGAATTCCTAAGTCCCTCACTTGTGAAAACAAGAGTAAATTGCGCTTTAAATTAGAGGCATCTGCCACCACGATGGCCATATCCGGAAAATCTGGATGCTGGGGATCGCCTAAGATATTAATGACTAATTCCTCGTCGATTGACTTTGGATAAATACTGTAAATACCTGGCAAATCTAAAATCTCTACCGGACGTTTAGGTTCTAATTCCCAAATACCCGTCAGCTTTTCCATCGTCACCCCCGGAAAATTTCCCGTCTTCTGATTTAAACCCGTCAAGGAATTAAATAGAGAGGATTTTCCTGCATTGGGATTACCAATCAGTGCTATTTTAGGTGTTTTTGCCAAAATTTATGTTCGTTTAATCAACATCGTTTCCGCTTCTTCTCTCCGCATAGAGAGGGTATAAGAACCTGAAACGCGAATGGCGATGGGGTCGCCGAAAGGTGCCAAATGAGTCAATATGACCTCAGTTCCTGGCAAACATCCCATTTCCAATAGCTTTAAAGAAAGCAATTCGTCCGTGAAGCCCACAATCTCCCCCTTTTCACCAATCTTCAAGTCGGCTAGATTTGCCATGCTCACTATTTAGAATAATTCAAAATTAGACACAAATGTACTAAGTATTTCTGAGCTAAAAAATGATACAAATAGTTTTTTCTGTCGTAAATTGCAGGTTCATGGCCTTAACTGAAATTTTCGTGTTAATTCGCAAAGAGATGCAATTAGAGTGGCGCAACAAGTATGCGATCCATGGCCTTGTGCTGTATTTAGCAGCGACGATTTTTATCTGCTATTTATCCTTTAAAGCGAAGCAACATTCCATCCATCCGATTATGTGGAATACCCTTTTTTGGATCATCCTTTTATTCTCGGCCGTGAATGCCGTGGGCAAGAGTTTTACACAAGAATCTGCGAACCGTAACATCTTCTATTACACCTTTACTAAGCCAGAGTCGGTCATTTTTAGCAAAATCATCTATAATACCTTGGTGATGTTAGGCGTTTCTTTGGTCGGCATTTTCTTTTACTCTTGGGTGATGGGTAACCCGGTAGGTAATATGCCACTCTACCTAATCTCCCTTCTATTAGGTGCGATTGGGTTTGCTTCGACGCTATCTTTAGTGGCAGGAATCGCGGCGCAGGGAGAAAATTCAGCCACCTTGATGGCGGTGATGAGCTTTCCTCTCATCATTCCGTTGCTTTTGTTATTATTGAAATTATCTAAAAGTGCCTTAGACGGCATTTCGCTCTCAGAAAACTGGGATGAGATCGCCATTTTAGGAGCGCTAGATATCATAGTCATTGTATTTTCTGGGATCCTTTTCCCGTATATATGGAAACAGTAAAACGCCAGTATTGGAAAATTTTGTCGATCATTTTATTGATCTACACCGTCTATGCCGGTTTTAACGGACAAGTGCCGCGCCAACCGATCTTGAACGAGACGATCCGCAACCTGTATTTTCACGTAACCATGTGGTTCACGATGATCTTCTTGCTAGGAACATCCGTATATCATTCGATTCAATATTTGCGCAAATCTGATTTGAAATCCGATCTAATTTCAAGTACCTATGTGGAAGTGGGAATGGTTTTTGCCGTTTTAGGTTTGATTACGGGAAGTGTTTGGGCAAAGTTTACGTGGGGTGATTGGTGGACGAACGACCCTAAATTGAATTCGGTGGCCATCGGCTTACTGATCTACCTAGCTTATTCATTAGTGCGTTCGTCCATGCCGGATGAGATGCAAAAAGCGCGTATCTCTTCTGTTTATAACATCTTTGCCTTCGTGATCTTTATGGTCTTGATTTGGATCTTGCCGCGGATGACCGATTCATTGCATCCAGGAAATGGCGGAAATCCTGCTTTTTCTAAAATGGACTTAGATAACCGCATGCGAATGGTATTTTATCCGGCGGTTATTGGCTGGACCTTATTGGGCTATTGGATTGCGCAATTGCGCATTCGTATTAAAAACATTGAACAACAAAACGAGTTATCATGAAAGCTTTCTTCTTACTCTTAGTAAGTTTTACCTTAAGTTTTACGGCCAGCGCTCAAGTGAGTGATATCGAGATGGCAGATCAATTCCGTGCAGATGGAAAAATCTATGTGGTAATCGCGGTGGTTAGCGTAGTATTGATTGGCTTATTTGCCTATTTATTCCGTTTGGAGAGAAAAGTCACTGAATTAGAAAAACGCAGCAAATGAAAAAGACACACATTATTGGATTGGTATTAATTGCGGTAGCTATCGGAATCATTCTGATTACAACGGGGGATGCTAGTACGTATGTAGGTTTTGATGAAGCGGAACAGATTGCACAAAATGATCCTGCTCAGAAAGTACACGTGGTAGGAACGTTAAGAAAAGATGCAGCAGGTAAAATTGTTGGATTAAATTACAATCCTGCCGTTGATGCCAATCACTTGGAATTTCTTGTTCAAGACAGTCTAGGTCGCGAAAATCAAGTAGTCTATGCCGCGCCGAAACCTCAAGATTTCGAAAAATCCGAAAAGATTGTTTTAGTGGGAAGTATGCATTCCGACAAGATTTTCTATTGTGATAAAATACTTTTAAAATGCCCTTCTAAGTACCAAGAAGGTAAAATATCAGCAGACTCAAGCGCCTCAGTAGCAGTAAAAAATTAATATGATACACGAAACCATCGGTTCGGTCGGACATTTATTTGTCATCATTTCCTTCGTAACGGCGCTACTAGCGACTTTTGCCTATTTTAAATCCACGCAGGCCGCAAATGAGATTGAGAATGATTGGAAGATGACGGCACGCGTTTTATTCGGGCTGCATTTCATTTCTGTGATCGTGGTCGCGGCTAGCCTCTTCGTGATCATTTATAACCATTATTTCGAATACCATTACGCGTTTACGCACTCCTCGCTACAATTACCCACGATGTTCATGATCTCCTGTTATTGGGAGGGCCAAGAAGGTTCGTTTTTGTTGTGGATTTTTTGGCAAGCAGTTTTAGGTCTGTTATTAATGATCAAAAACCCGAAGTGGGAGTCTCCTGTAATGACGGTTTTTGCGCTGGTTCAGACATTCTTAACTTCGATGATTTTAGGGGTTATTATCCCTTGGATTGACTTGAAAGTGGGTTCTTCGCCTTTCTTATTGTTGCGCGAGGCGCAGCCGGATCTTCCGGTTTGGAGCATGCAGCCTAATTTTATTCCCAAAGATGGCCGTGGATTGAATCCGCTATTACAAAATTACTGGATGGTGATTCACCCACCTACCTTGTTCTTAGGATTTGCCTTGACTTTAGTTCCTTTTGCGTATTTGATCGCGGGATTGTGGAAGAAAAAATTGACGGAATGGGTGATGCCAGCCTTGCCTTGGGCACTTTTTAGTGCGGGTGTTTTAGGGATTGGTATTATGATGGGTGCTTACTGGGCTTATGAGACCTTGAACTTTGGGGGATATTGGAACTGGGATCCGGTGGAAAATGCTTCGTTCGTTCCTTGGTTAGTTTTACTAGGTGCCATTCATACGATGATCGCTTATAAGACTTCGAGTTCGGCCTTAAAGACCTCTATCATATTAGTGATTTCGGCTTTTATTTTAGTGCTCTATTCCACCTTCTTGAACCGTTCCGGGATTCTAGGAAATGCCTCAGTGCACTCCTTTACGGACTTAGGGCTTTCCGGACAGCTCTTGTTATATATGGGAACCTTCCTTTTAGTGGCGATCGGAATGTCGATCTACCGTTGGAAAGATTTGCCAAAAGATGATAAAGAACTAGGCACTTATAACCGGGAATTTTGGGTATTTGTGGGTGCTGCAGTATTAGGACTATCTGCTTTCCAATTAACGTTTACGACTTCGATTCCGGTGTATAACAAAATCGCTGAGGCTTTTGGGGTTCTATCCAATATTGCCTTACCGGCAGACCAAGCGGAACACTATAGCAAGATCCAAATCTGGATTTTCTTAGCCGTAGCCATTTTGAGTGGAATCGGTCAATACGTTTGGTGGGGAAAAATCAAGCAAAACACGACTTTCAAACCTCTTTTAAGCCCAGCTTTGGCAGCGACTTTGTTGAGCGTTGTATTCATCAATATTGGCAAAATTTATACATTTTCTTACATCGCCTTACTGTGGAGTAGTTTATTTGCCGTTTTAGCGAACTTCAAAATCATGTGGTTCTTAATTCGCGAACGGTTCTCCTTAGCTGGCGGTGCTATTGCCCACGTGGGTTTAGCAATCATGCTAATCGGAATTTTATTCTCCGCGGGTTATTCCAAAGTCGTTTCGTTAAACCGTTCGGGATTCGCGATCAGCACGAAAGTGGAGGAGTTCACGAAGGACAACAATAAGGAAAACAAGGAAAACTTACCTCTTTGGTTAGGTCAAGGAGCTCAAATGCAGGACTATTTAGTCACCTACAAAGGACGCCGCATCGAGGTGCGCGGACACAAAGGCTACTTCAATAAGAATGATTTTGAGATAATTGAGGGTGATTTCCACGCGGTGGCTTTGAAAAACATTGAACGTGACGGGGTGAAAATTGCGAGCAAAGGCGACACGGTAACCGTAGAACCGGAAAATACCTATTACGAATTAGAGTTCAAAAATGAAGAAGGGAAAGCGGTCTCGCTCTTCCCAAGATGGCAGGTAAACCCCAAGATGGGCACCGCAATTTCTCCAGATGTGAAACATGCGTGGAACCATGATATTTATACCTACGTGTCCTTAGATCCCCGCTTAGCAGCAGATGCCGGATCTGAAAAACAATGGTCTCAAACAGAAAATAAAACAGTTACCACAGGGGATACCCTCTTCATCAATGACTTTGTTGCTGTCCTAAAAGATGTAACGCGCGTAACGAATGTGGATGGCGTAGAACTAGGCGCAAGCGACGCGGCAGTGCAAGCGAACTTCCAAGTATTGGGCAAAAACTCCCAGCAGTTTACGCTGAGCCCCATCTTTATTATTAAAGGGGGAATGGTGGCGACGCCGGCCTTCGAAAGCGAAGAAACTGGGATTAAGATCAAATTCACAGGTATTAACCCACAATCTCAAGAGTTTGGCTTTGCTTGGAATACCACACAACAGGAATTAATCGTCGTAAAAGCATTAGAGAAGCCGTATATTAATTTAGTTTGGATCGGATCCATCCTGGTATTTATCGGTTTATTTATCGCTACTTACCGTCGAATGAAACCTGCTACCGCAGCATAATATGGGCAAGAAAGAAATCTTAAGTTTAGCAGCCGCGATCGGATTCATTTTGATTTGGATTATCGATTTGAATGGGCCTACACCGGTGGAAATAAAAGGACAGTTCTGGGGAGAGATTTTCTACCACTATGGCTGGTTAATGTACGGGGTAGCTTGCTTATTCTATTACCAATTCGCTAAGAACGAACGGATCAAAAAAGAGAAAGATGGAAACAAGTAGTATCAGTTTAGATAATACACAAATCATCGGAATCATCGCTTCCATGGTTTTCTCCGCCTTCTTTTCAGGCGTCGAAATGGCCTTCGTATCCTCGAACAAATTATACTTTGAACTGAAAGCGAAACAGGATATTTTGAGCGCTAAAATTATCGCCAATTTCAACCAATACCCCTCTCGCTTCATAGGCACAATGCTCATTGGTAATACTTTATCTCTAGTGGCCTATGGTATTTTCATGGAAGAGTTTTTGCACCACGTCGTATTGCATTTCTTGTCCATCAATGAGATTTTGGCCCGCTTAATCGCCACTATCGTTGCAACCATTCTTATCTTGATGACATCTGAATTCACCCCTAAAAGTGTCTTCTTAATTAATCCTGATGCTATTCTAGAGTTTTTAGCCATTCCTATTTGGGTGATTTACACCTTGATGTTCCCCTTAGTTTGGGTGACGGTGGGTCTTTCCAAGTGGTTCATTACAAAAGTACTTCGCTTAAGTTATTCCGAGGAGAAGCCAGCCTTCGGTTTAACGGATCTAAACCATTACCTCCAAAACCTAAACCGCAAGGTTTCCACCGAACAAGAGGCTGAAGTGGATCACAAGATTTTCCATAACGCGCTTGAGTTTAAACAGGTAAAAGTACGCGATTGCATGATTCCTAGAACCGAAATAACGGCGATTGACATGGAAGATGGGATCGATAAATTGAAAGAAGTTTTTCTGGAGAGTGGGCACTCGAAGGTTTTAGTATACAAAGAAACGTTAGAAGAGGTCGTGGGCTATTGCCATTCTTTGGCACTATTCAAAAAACCAAAAGATCTTCAATCCATTCTAACCAGCATTCCGATTGTCCCAGAGGCGATGCCAGCGAATGATTTAATGATCAAGTTCTCGAAAGAAAGAAAGTCGCTTGCCTTAGTCGTTGATGAATTCGGGTCGACGAGTGGACTAGTGAGTATGGAGGATGTGATGGAACAGATTTTTGGGGAGATTCAAGATGAATACGATGATTCAGAAGACTGGATTGAGAAGCAAATCGATGAAACTACCTTTGTGCTTTCTGGACGTCACGAGATCGATTATTTGAATGAAAAATACGAATGGAATTTACCTGAGGGAGATTACGAAACCTTAGGAGGTATGCTGATTAGCTTGTATGAGGATATTCCACAGGTCAATGAGATGATTACCTTAGCGCCTTTCCAATTCCAAATCTTAACAACGACTGACGCACGAATTGATACGGTCAAAGTACTGATAACGGGCAAAATTACTCCAGCTCCATCCTCAGAATTACTTCATTAACACCCGCTGAAGGGTCTGGCATTTCATCTGGGTTTCCTGCCATTCCTTTTCAGGATCTGAATCCTCGGTGATGCCACAACCGGCATAGTATACGGCGTGATTTTCCTTGATTTCTACGGTACGCAAATTCACAAATAAATACGTGGCATTCATCAAATTCACTGGCCCTAAATAGCCAGAATACATGGAACGTGAGTGCTTTTCTGTCGCTGAAATAAAATCGATGGCCTCCTGTTTAGGTGTTCCACAAACCGCGGAAGTTGGATGCAATAATCCTAGCATCAAACCGGGCAATTGAGGAAAATCCATTGCTTTCGTATCGACAATATATTCCGTTTTCAGGTGTAATAAGTTTCCGGTAGAGATCGTCTTAGGTCCTATTTCGGTATATTCTCTCAATCGAATCTTTTTAAAGCAATCGATGATGTAGCGACTAACGAAGGCTTGCTCCTCGATCTCTTTTTGGGACCAACGGGCCTGCGAAGGGGATATCGGTAAACCGTCTAGGTCTACTCCGGATTGTGTACCGGCTAAGGATATCGTTCGGAAAATTCCCTCCTCATTTTGTTCTACTAAAATTTCTGGGGTCGCACACATCCAAACTCCGTGGAGCGCTGGAATAGATAAGGCGCATACAAAGGCATTGGGATAGGCAGAACCTAATTCTTCGAGAGCCGTCATGACATTGAAATCAGACGGCAAATCTTTTTCATCCGTCCGCGATATAACCACTTTCTGTAAAGGCCCTTGTTTGATGGCTTCAATTGCCTGCGTCACCCAGGTCATAAATTCGCCTTTCTTGGTTGAATTTTCAGTGGGTGTTACATAAGGTTTCACTCGTTCAGTTGAATGAATGGAAAATTTTGTCAAAGAATCCGCTTGTAGAAAATAAGGAAGACCGATAAAAGGCGCGGCTAAGAAACCGGCACCTAAATCAGGTAGGTTCCAGCCTTCCTCCAGAGTGGATCCACCAGAAAAATCTTGTAAAAGAAAGGCTTCCTTACCCTGCGGCAAACGCCAGGAAGCCATCGCAGCCCCTCTTGCTATTCCTTCCTCCCACGCAAATCCTAATTTCATTTTATTGGTATAATCGCTACCGTTAAACGGCTAGCACAAATCAAATTTTCTTCTTCGTCGTGAATTTTAATCTCATACACATGTAAAGTGCGGCCGATGCGTAAGGGGACACAAGTACCTATTACGTAGCCGCCTCTAGCGGACTTTAAATGGTTTGCATTGATCTCAACACCCACTCCCGTTTCTTTCATGGGATCTTTCAAAGCTAAAACCACGGCAGTACTTCCGATGGTTTCTGCTAAAACGACAGATGCTCCTCCATGTAACAAACCTAAAGGTTGTTTTGTTCGGTGGTCGACAGGCATTTTTGCCTTAATATATCCAGTTTGAATTTCGATAAACTCAATCCCCAGATGTTCGATCATATTGCCTTTTGACATCGAATTCAATGTATCCAGCGAGATGGAAGTATTAAACATATATTTCGTAATTTTGGCTAAAATTCGGAATAAAATACGATTATCATGCACGTTCAACCTGATTTAGTGAAAGATATTTACCTGATTCGCCATGGCGAAACGGAATACAATCGCAAGGGGGTCGTACAAGGCAGCGGAATTGATGCAGATTTGAATGATTTAGGCCAAAAGCAGGCCGCCGCTTTTTTCGCACATTACCAAGATCTTCCGATTGATAAAATATATACCTCGGCGCTGAAAAGAACCCATCAATCCGTGAAAGGATTTATCGAAAAAGGTTTACCTTGGGAACAACACGCAGGTTTAAACGAAATTTCGTGGGGCAATAAAGAAGGAAAATCCCCCAATACGGAGGATGATTTATACTACAAAAATCTAACTAAAACCTGGCGCGAAGGCAACGTCCACGTGCAATCCGAGGAAGGCGAAAGTCCCATCGAGGTATTAGAACGCCAAAAACCGGTCGTCGACCTTCTTCTTTCCCGTAAAGAAGAAAAAGCGATATTGATTGCGATGCACGGACGCGCGATGCGGGTTTTACTCACCCACTTATTTAATGCGCCGCTCCACCACATGGACCATTACGCGCACCAAAACCTCTGCCTATACCACCTGCAATACGATTATGCAGCACAGGAATTTAAGCTAGTGAAAGGGAATTGTATTATTCACTTAGGCGATTTACCAGAATCCATGTAATATGTTACGTCAACGAATGTATTGGGTATTTCAATGCGGAGGTTGGATCGCATGGATTCTCAATGAGGCGGTATTATATACGAATCAATATGGCTGGCATTGGGCCTGGTTATATGCATCTTTAGCTAACATCTCGTTAGCCATCTTACTCACACACCAATACAAACGGGTGGCGAAGCATTTCGCCTGGCAGGATTTGCCTCTTTTTGCCATGCTGCGTAATCATTTCATCGCTCTTTGTATTATGGCCTCCTCCCTGGTTGCGTTAAATTTACCAATCGACCAATACTTATTAGGAGAGAATTTTGAAGTCCAAATAAGCCCTTTTATCATCACCCAATACCTCTTCAATTTTATGAAGCCACTGGCGATTTGGATGTTAATCTATTTCTTCTTCCAATATTCAAAAAAGCAGCTCGTTATGGAACGCGAAAATAATCAGCTGGAACGAGCGATTCAGGAGACGGAGGGGAAAGTATTGCGTGCACAGATGAATCCTCATTTCGTGTTTAATGCCCTAAACAGCATTCGCGCCTTGATCACAGAAGATCCGTCAAAGGCCAAAAAAGGAATTAACCAACTCTCTAAACTTCTCCGCAGCTCTTTACTAACCGAGCGTAAAAAGACGATTTCCATCGCGGAGGAATTAGAAACGATTATCGACTACCTCAACCTAGAAAAGATCCGCTACGAAGAGAGGCTGACCTGGAAAGTAGACGTAACGAAAGAAATAAATCAAGCTCAAATTCCCCCTATGTTGTTGCAAACTTTGGTCGAGAATGCCATCAAGCACGGGATTGCGCATTCTTCGAAGGAGGGTTTAATCGCAATCAAGGGTGAGCTCATCGGTGATCAAATTCAATTACAGGTGATCAATCCGGGACATTTGAAAGCACGCGGAGAATCTACAGGTATAGGGCTGATCAATTCCCAAAATCGACTCACCTTATTGTTCGGGGAGACCGCTCATATTGACTTAAAACCTTTGGACAAAAATCGAGTCCTTGCTTCCGTGACGATTCCGTACCTTGTTGAAACAATAGCCTAAATTCCATATGAAAGCCATCATCGTAGACGACGAACGCCTTGCTAGAAATGAACTGAAACGTTTATTAGAAAATTTTCCGTCCATCGAAGTGATCGGTGAAGCAGCGAATACCGATGAGGCGAGTCAACTCATTGAGGAATTACAACCTGATGTGGTCTTTTTAGACATCCAAATGCCTGGTAAAACAGGTTTTGAATGGTTAGAAGAATGGGATGGCTTCTTGCCGGAAATTATCTTTACGACCGCTTTTGATGAATATGCACTAAAGGCATTCGAAGTAAATGCCCTCGATTATGTGTTGAAGCCAATCGAATTAGCGCGTTTAAGTGAAAGCATTCAAAAATTAGAGTCCCGTTTTCAGCGACCGACCAGCACAGAGAAATCAGCAACTACTAACCATGTTTTAGGAGGAAATGATCAGATTTTTGTGAAAGACGGGGAGAAATGTTGGTTTGTTCGCTTAGATCGCGTGCGATTATGCGAATCGATGGGAAATTATGTTCGTTTGTTTTTTGACGACCAAAAACCGCTCGTATTAAAGTCCCTCAATTCCTTAGAGGAACGATTAGATCCGAAGTTATTCTTCCGTTGCAACCGTAAGCACATCGTGAACTTGAACTTTATTGAGAAGATCGAACCCTGGTTTTCTGGCGGCTTACAAGTAACCTTAAAGGGAGACAAAGCAGAAAAAATCGAAATTTCCCGTCGTCAATCGATCCGTT
>JBILCC010000017.1:0-23641 GCA_044353355.1 Aquirufa sp. | reverse complement strand
GGATCGGATCCGCGAGAGAAATAGATGCGCTCGAAAGAGCATGATTTCTGCTCTAAACGGTCGATGAACGGAACTTCTTTTACATTTCCTTCAATGTCAATGATCAAGGCATGGCCAGGAGTAATTTCCTTAATTTGATCATAAGCGCAATTAAAGGATGTTTTGATGGCCTGTTTTTCGGAGGCTACTACCGCGACTTCTTCATCCACATAATAATAGGCTGGACGAATGCCCGCAGGGTCACGTGCTACAAAAGAGGCGCCGTAACCAGTCATTCCGACCATCGCATAGCCTCCGTCAAAATCTTTGCATGAACGCTCTAAAACGCGTTTCAAGTCAATTTCTTGAGCGATAATATCAGATAATTCGGGGTTTTCGAATTGGTCTTTGTATTTGCCAAATTGGCGTTGATTTTCTTCGTCTAAAAAGTGCCCGATTTTTTCCATTACGGTAACCGTGTCCACTTTTTCTTTCGGGTGTTGACCTAGCGAAACTAATTTATCGAATAAATCGTCCACATTGGTCATATTGAAATTACCCGCCATTACGAGGTTACGACTTCTCCAGTTGTTTTGACGCAACATGGGATGGCAGTTTTCGATTTCGTTTTGGCCGTGCGTTCCATAGCGCAAGTGGCCTAGTAGTACTTCACCCGTGAACGCCACATTTTCTTGCCACCACGCTGCGTCGTGAACGGCATCAATGCCTGTTTCTTTGTAGACTTGCTTAGCGAGTTTATGTGCTTTACTGAATTTCTTGTTGATTTTTCCAAAAATATCTGCCACTGCTTGCGGCTCTACCGAACGGTATCTGGAAATGTAACGGTGCCCTGGTTTTACGTTGATTTTGATGTTTGCCACCCCGGCGCCATCTTGTCCTCTGTTGACTTGCTTCTCCATCATCAGATAAAGTTTGCTCAGTCCGTAAGTAGGTGTTTTGTATTTGTCTAAGTAGTGCTGAAAAGGCTTTCGTAGGCGGATGAGGGCAATTCCGCATTCGTGCTTAATAGAATCAGACATGGAAACGTGGGGCTATTTTAAAAATCAAAGTCAAAATTAGCCAAAATAAATGACCAACAAGCTGATTTTTTTAATTTTTTATCGACTATTTCCAAAGGTTGGTTAAGACCGTTGGAAACAGGATAGATGCGATCAAAATCGCTGTTAAAAATCCATAAGAGTAGATTTCTAGCGTGCTTAGATCAGCCCAAAGAGTCGTTTTTTCACTAGCTTTTTTGAAATAGAGCTGGAATGGAATCTTTAAATAATAAAAGAGTGAAATCGCGGTCACTAAAATGGCTGTGATTAGTAAAACCAGCAGACCAATGGAAGTCGATATCTCGTAATTGGACCACAATAAACTGAAGTAGGTTATTTTCGCAATGAAGGTTCCAGCTGGGGGAAGCCCTACTAAAGCGATTAGTCCCGTGAGTAAGAAAAACGCAGGCAAGGGCTTCGAAGTACCTAAACCCGCAAAATCAGTCACTTCTTCAGCGGCCACCTCGTCGATCAGATAGAAAACCAATAAGCTGGCAATACTATACAAGAATCCATAGAAAAGGATCGCATCTAATGCCTGAATGGGTTGGAAGAACCAGGCCATCGCAAGGAAACCGCCGTGCGCGATGCTGGAATAGGCGAGGAGACGCTTGGTTTTGTTTTGGCCTAATGCTCCTAGATTCCCCACTAACAATGTCAAGATGGCTAATGCCGCTAATTCATTCGTAAATGAAACAGGCAAAGTGGGTAGCAGACGTATCCCCACGAAAGCAATGGCTAATTTAGGCGCGGTTGAAATCCAAGTCATCCAAGCAGCAGGTAAATTCTCCATCACATCCGGATTCCAGGGATGAAAGGGTGCCCACGACATCTTGAATAATAACCCTACCGCAAAAAGCCCTAGAGCGAATCCGCGTAAATAAGGATCGGCTACGGAAATTCCCCTAGAGAAATCTACGCTCGTGAAATCCAGTGTGCCTGTTAATCCATATAGCAATGAAATACCATAAATAAACAAGGCTGAGGAACCTAAGCCGAATAAAATATAAGGCAAACTGGCTCGAGAGGACTCTTTTCGAAGGCTGACTAACACATAGGTGCCCATCGACATAAATTCGATGGATAAGAATAGGCTTAATGAATTCGAGCTCATACTACACAATAAGGCACCTAGTAAAATGGATAGAAATCCGATCAGTTCTTCAAAGGTGAGTGATTTCTTATGAATTTGGTTCATCAAAATGAGCAGAAATCCAATCCCTAAAATAAGGGTATTGATGGCATCTGAACCTAAATTTGCCTCAAATAAGCCTGATGCGAATGATCCAGTTGATGCTAGTTCTGTGCGTTGAAAACTAAGAGATAAAGCTAAAAGAAGTGGAATTTGGCACGAGAAATAACGCCAAGAGGTACTGAATTTCTCCGTTTTCCCGTGTAAAAATAATTCAATGAATAAGCTAAAAAGAATCGTTCCAGCTATGATCAATTCAGGAATCGCCAGGTGAAGTCCGGCCGTGATGGACTGGATTCTTTCTGCGAGCTGAGTGAGGTTTGCGAACGAAGACATGAATAAAATTACAGTTTTTGGGTTAAATAGTGAGCGGTAGGGTTGTTTTTCAGGCCTTTCATCTCTTCGGGAGTGCCTTGGAAACAGATGTAGCCCCCATTTTCACCACCTTCCGGCCCTAAATCAATGATGTGATCAGCGCATTTAATGACTTCCATGTTATGCTCGATGATTACGACAGAATCTCCTTGTTCAACGAGGTCATTCATTGCCTTTAAAAGCTTTTTGATATCATGAAAGTGAAGACCGGTGGTAGGTTCATCGAATATAAAGAGTGTCCGACCTTTGTTCGGGTTTCCTTTTCCTAGAAAGCTAGCTAGCTTCACACGCTGCGCTTCTCCACCAGAAAGGGAGTTCGACGATTGCCCTAGTTTAATATAGCCTAAGCCCACTTGAAATAGCGGGTCAATCTTATCGGCGATACGCGGTTGTTTCTCGCGGAAGAACTCCACCGCCTCTTCAACGGTCAAGTCTAAAATTTCTGAAATATTTTTATCCTGGAATTTGACGTCCAAAATTTCCTGCTTAAAGCGGGATCCTCCACACGATTCGCATGGCAGTTTGATGTCTGCCATGAATTGCATTTCGATGGTGATTTCCCCCTCACCTTGGCAAACCTCGCAGCGTCCGCCTTCTACGTTGAAGGAGAAATGTGCGGGTTTGTAACCACGTGTTTTTGCCACAGGCAATTCAGAATACAAGGCTCTGATGGCATCATAGGCCTTAATATAAGTGACAGGATTCGAGCGAGATGATTTTCCAATCGGCTGCTGATCGACCATTTCGATGCTCGCAATCTTATTCGTACTTCCTTTAATTTCACGGAATCGTCCGGTTTCTTCGGTGCCTTGTTGTAATAAACGAAGCATCGCCGGATACAAAATTTTACGTATTAAAGTCGATTTTCCAGAGCCGCTGACACCTGTCACGACCGTCATGATGCCTAAAGGTATCGCGACGTCTACATTTTTTAAATTATTTTCAGAGGCGCCTGTTAATTCAATATGCGCTAAAGGCTTGCGTCTGAAATAAGGTACTTCGATACGGTCTTCCCCTGTTAAAAAGCGCAAGGTGTGACTATCGGTTTTTTTGTCTGCTAAAGCCTCTGTTAAATTCCCTTGAAAGATCAAATTGCCTCCATGACGACCAGCTTCAGGTCCAATATCAATGATTTGGTCTGCTGCACGCATCACTTCCTCTTCATGTTCTACCACGATGACCGTGTTCCCCATGTTTTTTAGCATCTCTAACACCGAGATTAAACGTTCGGTATCCCGAGGGTGCAAACCGATGCTAGGTTCATCTAAAATATACATGGAACCTACCAAGGCACTGCCTAGCGAAGTCGCTAGTTTAATGCGTTGAAATTCGCCTCCAGAAAGGGTAGAACTAAGACGGTTTAAGGTTAAATACCCTAAACCTACGCGATCCATGTACTCGAGGCGGTTATTGATCTCGATTAAAATGCGTTTCGACACCTTTTGGTCATGTTCGTTTAGCTGCAGGTTTTCAAAGAAAGCCTTCGTTTTAGATAAAGGCCAAAGTACCAATTCGACAAGCGAGGTCCCCGCTATTTTTACATAGCTAGCATCCATCCGCAAGCGCGACCCCTGGCATTCTGGGCAATTCGTTTTGCCGCGGTAACGGGATAACATTACGCGGTATTGGATTTTATACGTCTCTTTCTCTAAGTGATCGAAGAAATTAGTCAGTCCCGCAAAATATTTATTTCCGGTCCACAATAACTTCTTTTCTGCTGAAGTTAAATCTTTATAGGGACGGTGAATAGGGAAGTCAAATTGTATTCCATTGCGCAACAAGGGGCTTAGCCACTCGCTCATACGCTCACTGCGCCAAGGTGCGATCGCACCCTCATAAATGGATAGATCGTGATCTGGAAAAACTAAATCTGGATCTAAACCCAACACTTTGCCATAGCCCTCGCAATTTTTGCAAGCTCCGTACGGATTATTGAAGGAGAATAGGTTTAAGTTAGGCTCCTCAAAAACAATCCCATCCAATTCGAATTTATTCGAAAATACATCTCGCTTTCGACCTTCTATTTCAATCCAGCAAACACCTTCTCCTTCGAAATAGGCAGTCTGGACGGAATCACCTACACGGAATTGCGTCTCTTCATCGTCTTTTTTAGAGACTAAACGGTCGATCAAAATCGCGATTTCAGCTGGTTTTTTCGCAAGTTTTTGCAAAAGAGGACTATCTTCTATTAGTTCTTCCAAGGAGATAATCTCTTCCTGAAATTTTAAGCGGGAATAGCCTTTCTGAATGAGTAATTGACATTCGTTTTCGAGACTACGCTCTATATTGTGTACTAAAGGTGCTAGAATGAGGACTTTCTTGCCATCGTTTTTGGCAATAAAATCCACTATATGGGAAACCGAATCTTTACGTACTTCCTGTCCTGAGACGGGGGAAATGGTGCGACCGATGCGGGCAAAAAGTAATTTTAAATAATCGTAGATCTCTGTGGTGGTACCTACGGTCGAACGCGGATTCTTTGTATTCACCTTTTGTTCGATCGCGATGGCTGGCGAAACGCCTTTGATGTAGTCAACGGCTGGCTTTTCCATTCGACCTAAGAACTGGCGGGAGTAGCTGTTAAGGCTTTCTACATACATTCTTTGGCCCTCCGCAAATAAAGTGTCAAAAGCTAAAGAGGACTTACCTGATCCCGACAAACCTGTAATAACAACTAATTGGTTTCGCGGAATTGCCACATCTACTCCCTTCAAATTGTGTACGCGCGCACCCTTTATGATGATGTGCGTTTTCGGATCACAATTTTCGATGTTATGCTTAGACTGTGGGGTGTTCATTTTACAAAAATATCCTTTAATTTTGGTAATCAATTTAAGCCAAATGAAAAAACTACTTTTATTCTTTTCGCTCCTTACTTTTGGAGGAATTTCGGAGGTCTTCGCTCAAGAACCTGTTGTTATCAAAGAGGAGGGCGCAGAAGGAGATTTAGATGCTGAAATAGATGTGCGAGAATTACCTTTTCGCCAACGATTGAATTTTGGCGGGGGTGTCAGTGGTTTAAGCTTTGGCAACCCGACCAGTATAGGAATATCACCTATGGTAGGATATTCTTTAACAAATAACTCCATAGTGGGAGTAGGTTTAACTTATCAATATTATTGGGCAGATTTTGGTTCATTAGGTTCCTTATCTAGTAATCTATTAGGCCAAAGAATCTTTTTTCGGCAGCAAGTGCCTGCGCTCAGTCAATTTATCGGCCAAGGTTATTTAACGGGTCAAATAGAAAACTATTCCAATTTATCTGACAATTCCGGTATAAATTATTCTAATCCAGTCTTAGTGGGTGTAGGATTAGGCTCTAAAATTGGTATTAATTTCTCGGTGATGTATGACCTAAATTATTCCCCAGGGCGCTCTCCTTATGGCTCAGCGCTCGTTGTTCAAATCGGTGGATTTTTCTTTTAAAATTTAAAACAATTTTAGCTCTTTTGGAGTCTTGTATATCAGGTAGAATTTCTTAATTTCGAGTTCAATTTAAATTTTTATGTCAACGATAGCAGTAGAACCCTTATTGGTTGAGGATCCCAACCGTTTTGTGCTTTTTCCGATTAAGCACGATGATATTTGGCAATTTTATAAGAAGGCGGAAGCGTCTTTTTGGACAGCTGAAGAGATCGATTTATCTCAAGATTTAGCGGATTGGAAAAAGATGAACGATGGTGAGCGTCACTTCGTTTCACACGTTTTGGCATTCTTCGCTGCATCGGATGGTATCGTAAATGAAAATTTAGCGAATAACTTCTTGAAAGAAGTACAATACGCAGAGGCGAAATGTTTCTATGGTTTCCAAATCATGATGGAAAACATTCACTCAGAAACCTATTCTCTTTTAATTGATTCTTACATCAGTGACCCTAAAGAAAAGGACCACCTTTTACGTGCTATCGAGACTATCGATTGCGTGAAGAAAAAGGCAGATTGGGCTTTGAAATGGATTGAGTCAGACAATTTTGTAGAGCGTCTAATTTCGTTCGCAGCGGTAGAAGGTATCTTCTTCTCTGGTTCATTCTGCTCTATTTTCTGGTTAAAGAAACGTGGCTTAATGCCAGGTCTTTCATTCTCGAACGAATTGATTTCGCGTGACGAAGGTTTACACTGTGATTTCGCGTGTTTATTATACGCAGATCACATCAAAAATAAATTACCTCAAGAGCGTATCTACGAAATTATCTTAGATGCAGTAGAGATCGAAAAAGAGTTCGTGACAGTAGCATTACCGGTATCATTGATCGGTATGAATGCAGAAATGATGTGTCAATACATTGATTTCGTAGCAGACCGTTTATTGGTTTCTTTGGGATGCAAGAAGCACTACAATGCGACGAATCCATTCGACTTTATGGAGATGATCTCTTTACAGGGCAAGACAAATTTCTTCGAGAAGCGTGTGGCTGAATACCAAAAATCAGGTGTCATGTCTGATAAGGATTCAATGTCCTTCTCGTTAGATGAAGATTTTTAATCTTTAATATAAGTCAGGAAAAGGCCTCGATGAAAATCGGGGCTTTTTTTATGGCCAACGATTATGGCCAACGTTCCAGGATCATAGGTAACACGAGACCGATGGTGATGCCTGAGATGACTTGTATATAGGCCTTTTGTTTCCAATGAAACACGTGAATTGATAGGATGGAGGAGGTAAGGACTATGGCGACTACGGCTAATTGGCCTATTTCTAGGCCGATATTAAAAGATAATAAAGGCGTAAACAGAGAACTTTCGGCACCCAGCAAACTTTGCAAATAATTGGAAAAGCCCAGACCGTGGATCAGTCCAAAAAATGCAACCACGCCGTATTGATAGCGTTGCTTAGTCTGAATCAGATTGCTAATTGCCGCTACCAAAATCGTACAAGGGATTAAAAATTCCACCCAGGCGATATTGACCTGGATCAAGTGCAGCGTCGCTAAAGCTAGGGTAATCGAATGTCCCAGCGTGAAGGCTGTTACTAGCCAAAGCAGCTTTTTATAATCTGTCACCACATAAACGCAAGTCAGCGAGAGGATAAACAAAAGGTGGTCTAAAGCGGCCCAATTTAGGATGTGCCCCAGCCCTAAAGAAAAGTAGACAGAAAAATTGCTCACAGGGAATTGTTTATTGGCCAAAAATAGGGATATTCAAAGAGAAAATAGTAGACTTATTCTATGAAATTTGATTACATCATTGTGGGAGCCGGTACGGCGGGTTGTGTTTTGGCGCATCGATTATCCGAAAATCCCCTTAACCAGGTGCTTTTAATCGAAGCGGGAGGTGATTTTCGAGATCCTCGTATTTCGATGCCATCAGCTTATTCCTTGTTGAATCACACCTATTTGAATTGGAATTTTTTCACGGAACCTCAGCCGCATTTAGGAGGTCGTCGCTTATATCAACCACGTGGTAAAACCGTAGGGGGAAGTTCTGCGATTAATTGCATGGCCTACATTCGTGGGAATAAAGCGGATTATGACGCTTGGGCTGCTTGGGGATGTGCAGGATGGTCCTATCAAGATGTCTTGCCTTATTTCAAAAAGTCAGAAGATAACGAAGATTTTCAGAATGAATACCACGGAAGCGGTGGCTTGCACCGGGTGGCAAAGAATCGTCATTTGACGGTTTTTGGGGATGCATTTATCGAAGGCTGTGCCACGGTGGGAATTCCTTCTAATCCAGATTTTAATGGAGTGAAACAAGTGGGAGCCGGATTGTTTCAATTCAATATACAAGATGGAGAAAGAGCTTCTGGGGCGAAGGCCTTCATTCAGCCAGCACTTTCAAGAAAAAATTTACAGATACAAACCTCTTTTCAGGTAGCATCATTGGTTTTGCAAGGAGAAAAAGTGACCGGATTGAAAGGCTATAAACTCGGTTCTAAAAAGCCCATTGAATTCGAAGCGTCTGAAGTGATTTTATCAGCAGGTGCTTTCCAAAGTCCCCAAATCTTGCAATTATCTGGGATAGGCGATGCAGCCGAATTGCGCGCACACGGAATCGACTCTCGACTTGAGCTTCAAGGGGTGGGCAAGAACTTGTCTGACCATGTGTTTGTGAATATGAATGCGCAGGCTAGTACGATAGGGCAGTCGTATAACGTGGCTTTGGGGGTGAAGAACTACGTGGATTATACCTTGCATAAAAAAGGACCGTTGTCTTCGAGTCCTTTAGAAGCGGCTGCTTTTTTTGATTCAGTCAATCAATCGGATGTCCCGGACTTGCAGTTTCATTTCTCATCTGCCTGGTCAGCGGACATGTACGATTATAGTAAAATGCCATTAAGTGACGGCTTTACTATCTTACCTACCTTATTAAAACCAAAGAGTAGAGGATCAGTCAGCCTTCGATCTGAACGTTTCGATGATGCGCCGGTTATTGATCCCCGCTATTTGTCAGCCGCTGAAGACCGAGAGACCTTAAAAAGGGGAATGCGAATTGCCCGTGATATTGTATTGTCTTCAGCTTTTGATGGACTGAGAAAAGGTTCAGAATTAAATTATCCGGCAGGGGAATGGACCAAGGAATTAATGCAAGAGCATATGGAACAAGCCACGGAATGCGTATATCATCCAGTGGGAACCTGTAAGATGGGGACGGATGCGGAGGCGGTTTGTGATCCAGCGACTCTGCGCGTCAGAGGTTTGCAAGGTTTACGTGTGGCGGATGCATCCATCATGCCGGATGTGATTTCTGGAAATACCAATGCCGCGGTGGTGATGATTGCAGAGAAGGCGGCTGATTTAATTTTGAGTAAATAAATGATGCGAAAGCGTTTTAATTAAAAATAAACTATGAAAAAGATATTTATGCTACTTGTGCTGTTGGCACCGATGGTAGGTTTTGCCCAAAACGAAGAATCGCTTAAAGAAGCGGAATTAAACCGTTTTAAGTTGATGGTGGCGAAGGATAAGGCTGGTCTAGAGTCTGTTTTACATAAAGATTTAGTGTATTTCCATTCAAGTGGTGTTCAAGATTCGAAAGACAGTTATATCGCTTCGATTCTCACAGGAAAATCCAGTTACTTGTCCATCACACCGGAGGAATTGCAACACCGTGTATATGGGAAAACAGGGATTAATACTGGTATTATAGCCATCCAACAACAAGCAGCTGATGGTACTCCTACCGTTTTGAGACTTCGTTTTACAGACGTGTTTGTCTATGCAGATAAGCGTTGGCAAATGGTTTCCTGGCAGTCGACTAAATTAGTCCCTGCGCAAAAGCCGTAATTTTTCCGTAGATATACGCTAAATCCTCGTCTTCGATACAATAGGGGGCGAGGATGTAGATGGTATTTCCTAAAGGGCGCATCAAAATGCCTTGCCCTAAGAAATAGCGGTAAATATCATCCCGAATGGAGTGTAAATAGCCATCTGTTTCTCCCGTTTCTACTTCCATGGCCAGAATGGTACCGTGAATTCGTACATTTTTTAGGATGGGATGATTAGCTAAAGTAGTTGCAAAAGCTCGATGGAATGCTTCAATACGTGCAATCGACGCCCAGGTTTCTTCTTTTTCCATTAAATCCATACTCGCATTGGCCGCGGCGCAGGCCAGTGGATTCGCGGTGAAGGAATGAGAATGGAACATCATCTTTCGGCGGTCATCCGATAAGAAGGATTGGAAAATTTTTTCACTACAAAGGGTTAAACCCATGGCCATCATGCCGCCGGTTAGGCCTTTGGAGAAACAGACTATGTCCGGTTTTTCTGCCAAATAATCCATGGCAAACCACTTCCCCGTACGACCGAATCCGGTCATAATCTCATCTGCAATGCAGAACATCCCTTTTTCGTGTGCCATCCGAATTAATGAATCCAATGTGGACGCCTCGTACATTTTCATTCCACCAGCACCTTGAATCAAAGGCTCAAAGATGAAAGCCGCATAGTCGTCTGAGTTTAAAGAGGACATAGCAGCTAGGCAGGCTTCAGCGTCTTGAGGACTTGGAAGGAATTCCACCTCGAAAAGCATATCCTGAAACGGGTCATTGAAGGAGCTTGGTGCCCCTAAACTCATAGCACCAAAAGTATCCCCGTGGTAGGCATCAGTAAAAGCGAGAATTTTTCTACGTTGTTTATTTCCCTGGTTGTGGAAGTATTGCAAAGCCATTTTGATGGCTACCTCCACGGCTGTGGAGCCGTTATCTGAAAAGAAAACGCGTTCGAAATTAGGCGGCAAATGACTCAATAAGCGTTCTGAAAGTCGAACCGCTGGTTCGTGGGTAAAGCCCGCGAAGATGACTTGTTCGAGCTGGAGAGCTTGTTCGTATACTTTTTGGGCTAAATAAGGATGCCCATGACCATGTGTATTCACCCACCAGGATGAAATCGCATCAATGTATTTATTACCCTCCGTGTCAAATAAATGCGCGCCTTTCCCGCTCGCAATCGGAATCGAAATAGGTTCGATTTGGTGTTGCGTGAATGGGTGCCAAATGACTGCCGCATCCCGAGAAGACAAATTCGAATTAGACATGGATTTTATGAGCATATGAAGCGATTACCGCTTCATTGATTTCTGATTCTGTATGGACGCGCAAAATAAGGGGTAAACCGGTATGGTTCAAAATAAACTTTTCACCTGATCGATTTTCAGGTCCATTGAATACGATTCCGGCCATTGGAATTCCGTGTTGCTTTAAAATCTCATAGCTTAAAATCGTATGATTGATGCTGCCTAAATAGTTTTTGCTGACTAAAATGACAGGTAATTGCAGGTGTTTAATTAAGTCTAGATTCGTCTCTTGATCATTCAATGGCACCATAATTCCACCGGCTAGTTCGACGATTAGGGTCTGATCCGTAGGTATTTTAAATGCTTCAAGTTTAATGGTAATGCCATCGATTTCTGCTGCACTGTGGGGTGAAAGAGGTTGAGTTAAAGCATAGGTGGAAGGATGTAGGGTGGCCGATGGAACCCAGTTACGGATCCAATACGCATCTCCCGTGGCTATATCCCCTGATTGAACGGGTTTCCAATAATCCGCTTTTAATCCTGCCGTTAAGATGGCAGAAATGACTGTTTTGCCAATTTCAGTCCCTATTCCGGCGACGATAAATTGTTTCATTCGAGTGTTTTTATTAGTGATTCTATTTGTTCCTTGGTGTGATTTGCACTGATTGTGATGCGTATGCGTTCTTTGCCTTTCGCTACCGTGGGGAAAACGATGGGTTTGATGGCGAATTGGCTGGCAGAAGCTGCTTTTGCGCGCACGGCTTCGTTTCCGGTGACGAAAAAGGTTTGTATGGCGGTTTGGCTATCTCCCCAGGCGTCAGAATGGCAGTTTGAGCGGAAGAAAGTGATGTTTTCTTGCAGTTTTTGTCTGGCTCCGTTTTGAGAAGGCAAATAATGCAAGGTGCTTAATAATGCCGATACGTGAGCCGGTGTAGGTGCGGAAGAATAGATGAACGGTCTAGCGAAATTCACAAGGTATTCTTTGAGGGCTGATGACCCTAAGACTACCGCTCCCGCATTTCCCCAGGCTTTTCCGAAGGTCATTACCCGAGCAAAAACGTCCTCGCAAAGCCCCAACTCATACACTAAACCTTGTCCTTGTGGACCATAAACTCCACCAGAATGCGCCTCATCCACGATGAGCTCGGCCTGGTATTTGTTTTTCAATGCAACTAATTCCGATAGCGGAGCTACATCACCATCCATCGAATAAACCGATTCTACGACGATCCATTTCCGGGTTTTGGCGGGGTATTGATCTAAAAGATGAACTAGGTCATCCAGGTTATTGTGTTTGAAGATGCGTCGTTCGGCTTTAGAAAGACGTAAACCATCAATTAAACTCGCGTGTAATAGTTTATCACAGAAAATAATATCGCCTTCCTGTGGTAGTGAGGAGATCAAGCCAATGTTTGCATCATAGCCTGAACTAAAAAGCAAAGCGGCTTCTGATCCGTGAAAGGCGGCGCATTCGTTTTCAAATTGCTCGATTAAAACGGAGTGTCCTGAAATGAGTCTAGATCCGGTGGCGCCATTTTTCCGAAAAGCAGCAGGTAAAGCCTCAAAATCGCTTGCAATAGACGCTGCAAGAACTGTATCACTAGCTAAACCGAGGTAATCATTAGAGCAGAAATCCGTGCGGCCATCCGGCACGGATAATTGCCTGAATAAGCCCTCTTTTCGACGGGACTCCAAAAGGTCAATAAGCTGCTGCTGAATGTTTTCCATAAATTATTGTGCTGCAAAACTACGAAATAATCGCTGTGGACGTGTATTTTATCATTTAATTGATTTTGAAGCCCAAATTTTGGCCTAAAACCTTGACAATTCCCCGCTAATACCGTAGTATTGCATGTCGATTCTGACAATTCAACGAGTAAACGTCCCTTAATTTTCTCATTTGGCAAACATTCTGACAGAGATGTCTGTTGTCAATCTTAATTAATCATTCCCCCTTTTATGGAAGATAAGCCTATCAAAAGAGTAAAAAAAGCACAAGTAGAAGAATCATCATCAAACGAAAGACCTAAGCGTCAACGAATTAAGAAGAGCAACGAAGAAGCCCCTTTGTTACCTATGGGAACACAAGCGGAAGTGGAAACGGCTGCAGAAGCGCCTATCGAATACAAAGAAGTGGCTGCTCCAGAAGAATTCTTAGTAGATACGTCCTTCATTACCAGCACAGAAAATACAAAAGACGAGGTTTCTCCAACGGATGCGCCTGTCGATGTAGATAAATTACCTAAGGAAGAGGCGCCAGCACCGGTCCACCACCACAATAAACACCGTTCGAATTACAATCAAGTCATCAAGGAATTAGATGGTTTGATCGAAAACGAGGGGGTTTTAGAGATTATGCAAGAGGGCGGTTACGGATTTATGCGTTCGTCTGATTACAATTACTTGGCTTCTCCAGATGATATTTATGTGTCGCCATCACAAATCAAAATGTTTGGTTTGAAGACGGGAGACACCATTTTAGGAAAGATTCGTCCACCAAAAGAGGGAGAGAAGTATTTCGCTTTATTGAAAGTGGAATCAGTGAATGGAAAGACGACGGATGAAATTCGCGACCGGATCAATTTTGAATATTTGACGCCTTTGTTCCCAGAGGAGAAGTTAAACTTGTCATCAACGCCGGATAATTATTCGACGCGTATTTTGGACTTGTTTGCGCCTATCGGTAAGGGCCAAAGGGGTATGATCGTTGCCCAGCCTAAAACAGGTAAAACGGTTTTATTGAAAGACATCGCCAACGCGATTTCCCGTAACCACCCAGAGGTGTATTTGATCATTTTATTGATCGATGAGCGTCCGGAGGAGGTAACGGATATGCAGCGTTCCGTGCGTGCAGAAGTAATTTCATCTACTTTCGATGAGCAGGCAGAGCGTCACGTAAAGGTGGCTAACCTGGTTTTAGAGAAAGCCAAAAGAATGGTGGAATGCGGCCACGATGTCGTTATCCTATTAGATTCGATCACACGTCTTGCACGTGCTTACAATACAGTGGTTCCATCTTCCGGTAAGATTTTATCCGGTGGTGTGGATGCGAATGCACTGCACAAGCCGAAGCGTTTCTTCGGTGCAGCTCGTAACGTCGAAAATGGCGGATCTTTAACCATCATTGCAACTGCCTTGATCGAAACAGGATCGAAAATGGACGAGGTAATCTTTGAGGAATTTAAAGGAACGGGTAACATGGAATTACAATTAGATCGCAAGTTAGCGAACCGCCGAATCTATCCATCAATCGATGTGACGGCTTCTGGAACGCGTCGTGAGGATCTATTAATGGATCCAGCCGTTCTACAACGTGTTTGGATTTTGCGCAAGCACATGTCCGACATGAATTCAGTAGAGGCGATGGAATTCTTGCAACAGCAAATGAAAGGAACGAGGAACAACGAAGAGTTCTTGGTATCTATGAACAGATAGGATGGCAGGCAGTTTCGTTCATTGGGCCGCTAGCCCAATGAACGAACTGTATACTTAATAGCCCAGAAAAGCTTTATCGATGATGCTGCAGGCTTGATCCATTTCTGCACCAGTGATGGTGAGGGGAGGAGCTAAACGAATTTTATTGCCGTGTGTTGGTTTTGCGAGTAAGCCCTTTTTCATCAAATCTAAACAGATTTCCCAAGCCACTTTACTATCTTCATCCGTGTCTATTTCGATGGCACAAAGTAGTCCTTTCCCTCTAACGGACTTAATCAAAGCGGTTTTATCTCTTAAACTTTCTAAGAAGGTCAATAGTTGCAATCCACGTACGTTGGCATTTTCGACTAAATCTTCGTCTTCAATGATATCAATAGCTACAGTTGCGACTGCGCAGGCTAATGGATTTCCTCCATAGGTCGAGCCGTGTTCGCCAGGTTTGATGGTGAGCATGATCTCATCATTGCATAATACGGCAGATACGGGCATAAAACCACCCGAAAGAGCTTTTCCTAATAACAAGATATCTGGTTGAACTAGTTCGTGGTGACAAGCTAACCAGGCACCGGTGCGTCCTAATCCTGTTTGGATCTCATCTGCAATGAAAAGCACGCGGTGTTTTTTGCATAATGCAGCTGCTTTTTTCAAATAGCCAGGCGACGGAATGACAACTCCAGCTTCTCCCTGAATGGGCTCCACCATGAAAGCTGCCACATGTGGGTTTTGTAATTTCTCTTCTAAAGCGGCTAAATCATTGTAGGGAATACGACTAAAACCTGGAACAAACGGTCCGAAGTTGTTATAAGACGATGGGTCATTCGAAGAGGAAACCGCCGCAATCGTTCTACCCCAAAAATTTCCCTCCGCAAAAATAATTTCTGCTTGATTCGCCGGAACGCCTTTCACCTCATATGCCCATTTACGCGCTAATTTGATGGCAGATTCGCCTGCTTCTACGCCTGTATTCATTAACAGGACTTTTTGGTAGCCAAATTTCTCGGCTAATTTCTTTTCCGTCGAACCTAATAGATTCGTGTGAAAAGCGCGGGAGCTGAGTGTTAAACGTGATGACTGATCAGAAATGGCTTTGACTAAACGGGGATGGCAATGTCCCTGATTCACTGCGCTATAGGCAGATAAAAAATCGAGGTACTTCTTTCCCGTTACATCGTAGACATGCACACCCTCGCCACGTTCAAGAACGACAGGCAATGGATGATAATTATGTGCCCCAAATTCAGATTCTAAATCAATGTACTCTTGTGGCGTCATAGTAATTCGTAAATTCCAGCAACCCCTTGACCGCCACCTACGCAGGCCGTGACCATACCGTATTTTTGGTTGCGCAGGCGCATTTCGTTGAATAATTGGATGGATAATTTAGCGCCAGAACATCCCAGTGGATGGCCTAAAGCAATGGCTCCTCCGTTCACATTAACGATAGTCGGATCGATATCGAGGGTTTTCATGACAGCCAATGACTGTGCTGCAAACGCCTCGTTCAATTCAATTTGTTGTATATCCTTCAGCGTCAATCCCGCTTTTTTCAAGGCAATTGGAATCGCCTCTACTGGACCAATTCCCATCAAACTAGGTTCAACCCCCGCTGTCGCATAGGAAACCATCCGAGCGATAGGCTCTAAATGTAGTTCTTTGACTAATTTCTCCGAGACGACTAAAACGAAAGCTGCTCCATCAGAAGTTTGAGATGCATTACCCGCGGTAACCGTTCCGCCCATCGCGAAGGCAGGTTTTAATTTACCTAAAGCTTCGATCGTTGTATCTGCACGCGGACCTTCGTCTTCAGACACGGTCCAGCTGCGGGTTTGTTTCTTACCTGATTTGGCATCGAAATAATTCTCCGTTACTTCCACGGGAACAATTTGTGACGTGAATTTTCCGGCTTTTTGTGCCTCCAAAGCTTTCATATGAGAAGCAAAAGAGAATGCATCTTGCTCGTCTCGCGTCACATTGTATTTCTTACTTACTTCCTCTGCCGTCAGACCCATTCCGATATAATAATCGGGATGTTCGTTTGCGATTCCGTAGTTCAAGACCGTTTTGTGGCCCATCATCGGTAACATCGTCATCGATTCGGTTCCACCTGCAATAACGCAATCGGCCATACCAGAAGCCACTTTAGCGGAGGCCAAAGCAATCGCTTCTAAACCAGAACCGCAATAACGATTAATGATGAAACCAGGAACGTTTTTAGGGAGTGATAAAAGGGAAATGTAGCGCGCCATTTGCATCCCTTGCTCGGCTTCGGGAATGGCGTTGCCCACGATCAAATCGTCGACACGTGCCGGATCTAAATTAGGCACTTGCTTCATCAAATGTTTAATGACTTCCGCCGCTAAATCATCTGGACGCATTGTTCTGAAACCTCCTCTTTTGGCTTTTGCAACTGCTGTGCGGTAACCTGCTATGATATATGCATTCATCTTCGTACGATTTAATTTCTGAGTGGTTTACCGCCACCTAATAAACTTTGGATTCTGTCCATGGTCTTTTTCTCGCCACATAGTGAAAGGAAAGCCTCTCTTTCTAGGTCGAGTAAATACGTTTCGCTCACGACTTGCGGAGCGTCTAAATCGCCACCGCAGATCGCATAGGCTAATTTATTCGCGATTAAGGCGTCGTGTTCTGAGATGTAACGTCCCATTAACATGCCTTGGATGCCTGCTTTGAATAGGGCCAAACCTTGTTTTCCCTCCACCCAGACATCGTTGCGTCTCGCTTTTTGGATATATCCTGCGTCTGCTAAAGCCAAAGCCTCTCTTTTCGCCTCTGATATCACCTGGTTGCGATTCAACACGATGCGATCCTGAGCGCGTAAATAATTCATCTCTCTCGCCTCGTGCGCCGAAGTACTCACACGTGCCGTTGCGATATTCATAAAGGCCTCTTGCAAGCGGTTCAACTCCACATCACCTGCGCGACGTGCGTCGCCCATTCTTAAGGCCATCTCTTTCGTTCCACCACCCGCAGGAATCAAACCGACTCCTACTTCCACTAGACCCATATATAATTCCGCATGAGCAACAATCTTATCCGCGTGTAAGTTGATTTCGCAACCACCACCCAGCGCTAAGGTATGCGGTGCTACCACTACCGGAATACCCGAGTAGCGTACGCGCATCATCGTTTCTTGGAACGTAGCGATCATCGTGTTGATGTCGTCGAATTTCTGTTCCATCGCGAACATAAACAACATCCCTAGATTCGCACCAGCAGAGAATGCCTCGTTTGATTCGTTTCCGATCACTAAACCTTGGAAATCTTTTTCCGCGGTTGCGATAGCCTCTTGAATACCTTCCAGCACTCCTTGGCCCATCGTGTTCATTTTCGAGTGGAATTCTAAGCCTAAAATGCCATCGCCTAAATCCACGATATGCATATCCTCGTTTGAAGAAACTGTTTTTGTAGGCTTTAAGATCTGCAAATTGATTTGTTTCTCCGCTCCCGCAATCGCTTGGTATTTCTTAGTCGCAATGTCGTAGAACAAACGCTTACCACCTTCTACTTTGTAGAATGAGGTGTGTCCTGCTGCCACCATTTCCGTTACCCAAGCTGCCGGAGCAAGACCCTCTGCTTTCATTAATTCGATTCCGTTTACGACACCGATGGCATCCCACGTTTCGAAAATTCCCATTTCCCAGCCAAAACCAGCGCAAATCGCTTGGTCAATTTTGACTAGATCATCTGCGATTTCTGGAATGCGATTTGACGCATAACGGAAACCATCCAAGATGGTTTTGCGGTAGAATTCGCCAGCTAAATCTTTTCCCGCTAATAAAAGCGCGAAGCGATCAGCTAGGTTATCGATCGCTTTCGAGCGATCTAATGTTTCAAAGTTGACTCTTTCCGCAGCGCGGTATTCAAATGTATGTAGATCCAGGCTTAGGATGACCGTTTTGCCTTTTTCGTCCTTGGTCTTCTTATAAAATCCTTGACCCGTTTTATCGCCCAGCCATTTGTTTTCCATCAAACGCTGTAACATCACCGGCAGGTTGAATATCTCTTTGCTTTCGTCGTTTACGAGTGCGGCTTTTAAATTGTTCGCTACGTGAACCGTGGTGTCTAAGCCGACCACATCCGAAAGACGGAACGTACCCGATTTAGGACGACCTACGACTTTGGACGTCAATTTATCTACTTGTTCTACCGTTAAGCCTAATTCCTCCACGATTTTCATCGTCTGCATCATCGAATAAACGCCGATGCGGTTCGCGATAAAGGCAGGAGTATCCTTACAAAGAACGGCTGTTTTACCTAATTGCGTTTCGCCGTAGCCTAACAAGAATTCGATAATCGCTTTGTCCGTTTTAGGACCTGGAATTACTTCGAATAAACGTAGGTAGCGGGGAGGGTTGAAGAAGTGGGTTCCGCAAAAATGCTTTTGAAAATCATCACTTCTGCCTTCTGACATCAAATGAATCGGAATACCCGATGTATTCGAGGTAACTAAGGTGCCCGGCGTGCGGAACTTCTCTACTTTTTCGTAGAGGGATTGTTTAATGGCTAGGTTTTCAACGACTACCTCCATGATCCAGTCCGCTGAACTGATTTCCGAAAGGTTGTCATCGAAGTTGCCTAGCTTGATGTTATTCGCAAAGCCAGCTGCGTAGAGCGATGCGGGCTTTGCTTTTATAGTTTGTTGAAATGCTGTGTTAACAATTCGGTTGCGTACCGAAGGGTGTTCTAAACGAAGACCTTTGGCCTCTTCCTCTGGGCTCAAAGTCTGTGGGGCAATGTCCAAAAGAAGGACCTGAACCCCAATGTTTGCGAAATGACAGGCTATTCTGGAGCCCATAATCCCTGAGCCTAAAATGGCTACTTTTTTAATGGCACGATTCATATCTACGTTTTTAAATCTCGATGCGTAAATATAAATAAAAGGAATTATGTTATGCAAGCATACTAAATTTTATTTGTATTAAAAAAGGCGATCCCAAGGGACCGCCTTCCATGAAACGCGTAACGTAAAATTACATATAACTCTCCATCGGCTCGCAAGCGCAAACCAAGTTGCGGTCTCCATAAGCGGAGTCGATACGAGATACCGTAGGCCAAAACTTATTTGCCTTCACATACGCCAGCGGGAATGCCGCTTTCTCACGTGAGTAAGGACGATCCCAATCGCCAAGTAATACGGCTGTTTGTGTGTGTGGTGCGTGCTTTAACACGTTGTTTGCTTTGTCCGCTTTGCCTTCTTCGATCTCGCGAATCTCAGCACGAATGCTCAAGAGCGCATCGCAGAAACGATCTAACTCGTCTTTGTTCTCAGACTCCGTAGGCTCGATCATTAAGGTTCCAGCTACCGGGAATGAAAGGGTAGGAGCGTGGAAACCGTAATCCATTAAACGTTTCGCGATATCCTCTGCCTCTACGCCAGCGGATAATTTGAACGGACGGCAATCCACGATCATCTCGTGTGCGCAACGTCCTTGTGAACCAGTATATAGGATAGGGAATTCTTTTTCCAAACGAGCCTTGATGTAGTTCGCGTTTAAGATTGCCGTTTCTGTCGCCGTAGTCAATCCTTTACCACCCATCATCGCGATGTAGGCGTATGAGATCGCCAAAATACTAGCAGATCCTACTGGAGCCGCAGAAACCGCACCCGAAGTTCCGTCATGAACGTGACCTGGTAAGAAAGGAACTAACTGTGGCGCTACGCCGATAGGTCCCATGCCTGGGCCACCACCCCCGTGAGGGATACAGAAAGTTTTGTGTAAGTTCAAGTGACAAACGTCCGCTCCGATGCGTGCAGGGGAGGTTAATCCTACCTGAGCATTCATGTTCGCGCCGTCCATATAGACTTGACCACCATTTTCGTGAATGATTTCACAAATCTCTTGGATGGTCTCCTCGAATACCCCGTGGGTACTTGGGTAGGTCACCATTAAGCAAGAGAGGTTGTCTTTGTGTTCCAAAGCTTTGGCCTTCAAATCAGCCACGTCAATATTTCCGTTCGCATCACAAGGTGAAACGATGACCTTCATTCCGGCCATCACGGCAGAAGCAGGATTCGTTCCGTGAGCAGAAGATGGGATGATCGCAATGTTACGGTGGTGATCGCCGCGAGATGCGTGGTACGCACGAATCGTCATCAAACCAGCGTATTCGCCTTGTGCTCCCGAGTTTGGTTGCATCGACATTTTCGCAAAACCAGTGATCTCACATAACCACTCATTCAAATCAGCAACTAATTGTTGGTAGCCTTTCGTTTGAGAAGCCGGCGCAAATGGGTGAATCTTGCCTAGTTCTGGCCAAGTCACCGGAATCATTTCCGTCGTCGCATTCAATTTCATCGTACAAGAACCCAACGAGATCATCGAATGAACCATCGATAAATCTTTTGATTCCAATGACTTTAAATAACGCAACATTCCGTGCTCGGAATGGTATTTATTGAAAACGCTGTGCGTTAAGAAAGTCGAGCTACGAGTTAACGCAGCTGGTATTGCCCAAGTAACGTTTTTCTCTGAAGTTTTTGCGCCTTTCAATGTCTCGAAGAACGAGATGATCTCGATTACGTCTGCTTCCTGCGTTGTTTCATCTAAAGAGATGCTCGTCGTGGTCGCTGTATAACGTAAGTTGCGTTGTGCTTTTTCTGCCAAAACACGTAAGTCCGCCGTTTGCGCACCCGTCTCAATCGTTAGCGTATCGAAGTGATTTGTATTTTCTAAGGTAAATCCTAGTTTGCGTAAGTTAACTGCTAGTAATTCCGTCAAGCCGTATACTTTTTCGGCGATTTTCTTCAAGACGGTTGGGCCGTGGTAGATCGCGTAGGATGCTGCCATGATGGAAAGCAATACTTGAGCCGTACAGATATTAGAAGTTGCTTTTTCGCGGCGAATGTGTTGCTCGCGTGTTTGAAGCGCCATACGTAAAGCACGGTTTCCTTCTGCATCTACAGAAACTCCGATGATACGTCCCGGAATATTACGCTTGTATTTTTCTTTCGTTGCGAAGAAACCGGCGTGCGGTCCTCCAAAGCCCATCGGTACCCCGAAGCGTTGGGAAACACCCACGACCGCATCAGCTCCCATTTCACCTGGAGGCGTTAATAAAGTCAAGGCTAATAAATCCGCTGCGACTACGACTTGTAAACCGTTTTCTTTCGCTGCAGCGATTAGAGCACTATAATCAAATACCTCGCCGTTAGAAGCAGGGTATTGTAACATCATTCCGTAGAAACGCGCGTCCGTTACGTCGAAAGTGCGGTGGTCGCCCACGACGATTTCGATACCAATAGGTTCTGCGCGCGTTTTTAATAAGTCGATCGTTTGTGGAAGGCATAATTCAGACACAAAATAAGCTTCAGCTTGGTTGCGTTCTGCTGGTCTTTGGCCATATAACATCGTCATGGCTTCCGCTGCCGCTGTTCCTTCATCTAAAAGGGACGCGTTGGCTAATTCCATGCCGGTAAGGTCGATAATCATCGTTTGGTAGTTCAATAACATCTCCAAACGACCTTGGGCGATTTCTGCTTGGTAAGGCGTGTATGCCGTATACCAAGAAGGATTTTCTAAAATGTTTCTCAAAATGACCGTCGGTACAATTGTGTCCGAGTACCCTAAACCGATGTGTGATTTGAAGATCTGGTTTTGGCCCATTACTTCTTTAAAATCACGCAAGAAGGCGAATTCTGATTTCGGTTCTGGCAAACGAAGCCCTTGAGCTAAGCGAATTTTTTCAGGAACAGTTTGTTGAATTAGTGTCTCTAAGCTATCTACGCCAATGGTTTTTAACATGGCAGCTATATCTGCTGCTTCTGCATTGTTATGGCGTAAAGAAAAGTCTTCCTGATAAGTGTAATTTGGGGTCATGAATGTTGAGAATTTGGATTAGAAAATCGCCACAAATTTAATCTTTTTTTAGCGATTTATTTTTAGATTCTTAACTTCGCTTTCTTAAATTTTGTTTCAACAAATGAAAAAAACTAACATCTACGTTTTAGGGCTATTTTTAGCGGCTAAATTAATTCCGATGAGCGCGATCGCTCAGGGAGATCCAGTTCCTTACGCGCTGTCCATCAGAGCGGATGATCTGAAAAAACACTTGACTTTTATCGCTTCAGATAGCTTAAAGGGTCGTAATACGGGTTCGGCGGAACAATTAGTGGCCGCAAACTATATTGCAGACTCTTTTAAGAAATCAGGCATTGCGCCAGTGAACGGGTCTTATTTCCAAAAAGTGGACCTAGTGAACCGTGCTTGGACGAACGTTTTCATTTCTGCTAAAGGAAAGAAATACGAATACCTAGTCGATATGATGGCGAGTGCTTTAGCGCCAGTGGCTGCTAATTCAAAATTCCCAATGGTATTTGCTGGCTTTGGTGTTCAGCAAGGCGGCTACACGGATTTTGACAAATTAAATGCTAAAGGAAAAATGGTTTTAGCGTTCGAAGGCGAGGCTAAAGATGCCGCTGGCAATTACGTGCTATCTGGCTCGAAAGATCCATCTATTTTTGGTAAAGGCGATGGCTGGAAAGAAAAATTGAAGCGCGCGCAAGCAGCTGGCGCTAAAGGCTTAATCTTGATCGCCGATCGTGATACGAAAACTTTTGGCAACCAAGTACGTCAACGTCAAGCGATGATGAAACGTTTTGGAAACGAGCGTATGGCCTTTGCTGATGCAGCATCAGCAGCAAATGAAGCACCTGTTTTTGTCATCTCATCAGAGGCTGCTGCTGAAATCTTAGGAACAACGGAGGCAGAACTATTGGCCTTTAAGGCGTCCTTAGCATCTGCAAAAAAATCAGTTGCATCTAAATTCAAAGCAGCTCCGATCGAGGTAACCATCGAGAGAACAGAAAAGCCAGTAGATACCTACAATGTGGTGGGCTTTCTTGAAGGAACGGATAAAAAAGAAGAAATCGTTGTTTTAACAGCACACTACGATCATATCGGAGTATCTGCAGACGGCCAAATCAATAACGGCGCAAACGATGATGGTTCTGGAACCGTAACGGTAATGGAATTAGCGGAGGCTTTTGGTAAAGCAGCAGCAGAAGGAAAGCGTCCACGCCGTAGCATCTTGTTCATGACCGTAACAGGAGAAGAAAAAGGATTGTTAGGTTCAGAATGGTATTCAAACCACCCTTTATTCCCATTAAAGAATACAGTCGTAGATTTAAATA